>DASXOT010000481.1:0-7684 GCA_036494065.1 Chitinophagaceae bacterium | reverse complement strand
AAAGTTTTTGATTGTGCGTATAAAGCGTGCCGACACCCAATTGTGGCTTAGGGAGAACAAATGATTTTCTCTCATTTTGAAAGGCGCGATAAATAATATTATTGCTGGAAAACCATACCGTATCGTTTTGTGTTGTCGTCGCAGTAGCAGGGTGATCGTCCAGGAGTTCAATATTTGCATTCCTGATCTTTACAATGCCACCTCCATCGCTGGCAAACCAGGCAATCCCCTCTTTGTCGATGAAAAGATCCGATAAGCTTGTTGTCTTTAATCCCTGCTCACCGCTGAATACCTGTTTTTGAAAATCCGCCGATATTTTTACTACCCTGCTTCGGGCATACAGCCATAAATTATTCGCGTCATCGAAAGAAATAAAGGAATTGTCCTGTAGTAAACCATTATATTTTGCCGGAAGAGGTAGATAAGATATCCTCCCGTTTTTAAGTGCTGTAGTATCGACCAGCATTATTTTATCATTACAGGATATCCAAATCCGTCCTTTTTTATCCTGTGCGAAATTATAAACAGAGTTTTTTGTGTCTACATCAAGCACTTTTCGGTTTAGCTGATCGTAAAGAATTAGCTTTTGCCTGTTTTCAGGATTCCAAATACTAATGAGAAAAAAATTCTTCCACTGCAGTATCCTGTCCAGGAATTTGATATCATATCCCTGGTAAACCAGGGGAAGACGGACAAATTTTTTTCCGGAAAGCAGGAATAAACCTTCGTCGGCCGCAACGTACCAGTCGCCAGCTTGACTTTTAAAAAAGCGATTGACAATTGGGCAAAAATGGTCGACAGTTTGATAGACCCCGATTTTGCCATTTACCAATGTGTTGAGGATTGTTGTATTCGTCGATATCAGGAGTGAATCCGGGCTAATCTCTATCGCGTCGTTTACGAGATTCTCCCCCAGACCGTCCTGCTTGCTGTAGTTGGTAAAATGAGTTCCGTCATAAACGCTGATGCCTCCATAGGTGATAAATAACATGCGTCCCCTGCTATCTTGTTTAATAGCCCTGACCCTGCTGTTTACAAGACCATCCCGGGGGGTATAATAGACGAATGGATATTGTTGCGCAAAACAATTTGCACAAAAGAAAAGGCATGCAAGAATTGTTAGTTTTCGTTGCATAACTAAATTTAGTCAGAATAATTTTTATGAAACGAAATTACCGGCTACCGGTATGGGCAGATTTTTAGTATAATTTGACAAACGGATTATTCATTTTTTCAAACCCGATTGTTGTAATCTGTCCGTGCCCGGGATAAATCTTTGTTTCATCCGGCAACGTGAAGAGTTGCGTTTGTATACTATTAATCAGGATTTCAAAATTTCCCCCTGGTAAATCGGTTCGGCCAATGCTTCCGTTAAATAAAACATCCCCGACGATGGCGAAGCCTCCGGGCTCATTATAGAAGATTACGTGCCCGGGAGAATGGCCGGGTGCCAGGCGAACGTTTAATTCGTCATCACCTAATTTGATTACCGAACCTTCTTTTATATAGACCAACTCATCATTGTAATTGTCGAATGGCAGTTGCCATAACTGGCCAGCGGCTGGCGCGAGATCCAGCATAGGTTTTTCTTTTTCATGAATATGCAGCAAAAGTCCCCAGGTGTCATGCACGAATTTATTGCCAAAAACATGGTCCAAATGGCAATGGGTATTGATTAACAGCATGGGTTGCAGTGCATTTTTATCGATAAATTCTTTCAATTCTTCCCTTTCATTGGGAAAATAGCAGCCTGGATCAATAATGCAACAGAGCTTTTTTTCGTTATAGAGGATATAGGTGTTTTCTTCAACCGGGTTAAAACTGAAAGCCTTGACGGTTAACATTTCTGTTTTTCGTATTTTACATGCAATTTACAACCTTTACTACCTGCATGATTTAGCGATGTGCGCTCGCATGAGTAAACTTTTTTTCAAGACCCATGTCAGAAACACTGGAAGATGACTCGAAATTTGAAGAGTGCGACAAAACAACTGTTGCTCAGTCCTTACCAATGCCGGCATGATTTCACGAAACCAAATAAAAAACATGTTTCGAAACCTCCGGGGGCTGCGCGAGATAAATAAAGAACGATTAGATTATAAGAAACATTCAGATTGTATGAAGAAAATTATTAGTTCTGTTGTTGGTCTGGCTTTCATAATCACGACGCAGGCCCAGGTAAGTGCAGTTGAATTTGGGAAGAACCGGGTACAATACCAGAAATTCAAATGGAAGTACTACCAGACCGAAAATTTCAATACTTACTTTAACCAGGATGGGCTGGAATTGGGCAAATATGTTGCCCAGATAGCTGAAGCTGAATTACCCTCAATCGAAGAATTTGTCGAATACGGCATGCAGCGCAGGGCAAACATTGCTGTCTATAACAATTTTGATGAATACCAGCAGTCGAATATTGGCCTGGGAATAGACTGGCAAACGACAGGCGGGGTGACCAAATTGGTGAACAATAAAATGGTTGTTTATTTCAATGGCAATCACGATAGCCTTCGAATGCAAATTCGGGAAGGCATCGCCCGGGTGCTGGTAGAAAATATATTGTTTGGTGATGACCTGGGGGAATTTGCTGCTAACCAGGCTTTACTTGATCTACCCAAATGGCTGACTGACGGCTATATTGAGTATGCTGCCGAACAATGGAGTCCCAAATGGGATGATGATCTTAAATCTGCTCTTCTTTCGGGGGACTATAATAATTTTTACCAGTTTGCTTATGCAAAGCCCTTGTTGGCAGGGCATGCTTTCTGGCATTATATCGGCGATAAATATGGAGTGAGCAAGACTACTTACCTGCTTTACCTGAGCCGCATTTATCGAAATCTTAACAGTGCTTCTCAAAAAGTGGCTAAGAAGAAATTCAAGGATGTACTCAAAGATTTCATGACTGAAGAATCGCAGAAGTACTATAAAGATATTAGGGGACGTCGCAACGTACCTAAAGGACAACTATCGGTAACTAAGGAGATTGGTAAAAAAGATTATATCCGCTTCAATGCAAACCCACAACCTCGCAGTTTTACTTACGCATATGTTGAATTCAATAAAGGCCAATACCGCGTGGTATTGATGGAAAATTTTCTGAATCGAAAAGTATTGCTGAAATATGGCACCCGCGCTAACGAAGACGAGCAAAATCCGAATTATCCCATTCTTGCATGGGATGGTAAAGGCACCCGCCTCGCCTGTATATACTGGATGAAGGGAAAGCTAAGCTTATTTGTTTACGATGTTGTCCACCGCATTAAGATTGTAAAAGATCAGGAGCTACACCAGTTCAACCAGGTGCAGGATGCAAAATATATGTTGGATGACAATACCCTGATTCTGTCGGCAGTCAAAGCGGGTCAGTCTGATATTTTTATTTATAAGATCGATAAAGGAACCGTGGAGCAGGTGACTAATGATGTGTACGACGATCTCGACGCCTCATTCGTTTCATTTCCGGGAAAAACAGGAATCATATACGCCAGCAATCGTCCTAATGCGGCAGCGGAAAGTAGTAGCGATTCATTGCCAGCCAAACATTTTAATATTTTTATGGTCGATAACTGGAATCAATCTGATTTCAAGCAAATTTCACAGTTGACTGACGTGAAGTATGGCAATGCACGGTTTCCTTCCCAATATAATACCTATCATTTCACTTTCGTGAGCGACGAAAACGGGATTAATAACCGTTATGCAGGCTTTTTTAAAACGGAAAGGGCAGGATTGGACACTCTCGTGTTTGTCGGTGACGAAGTATTGCGCAATCCGACGCGTGATGACGTAGATAGTGTATTAAAGGAATGGAACAAGAATGATATCGATTCGGTAGGCTTTGTCTCCATCACTAATGACTCTTCTTATATTTTTCCGCTAAGCAACTATCAGAGCAGTTTACTCGAGACAAGGACTGCGGGTGACAACAGTCTCGTAAGTGAAGTAGTGAGGCAGGGGAATATTAAATTTCTTTATCGGCTTCGCGTGGACGAAAATGCATTACATCGTCGCAATATCACGGCGCCACCTACGGAATATATAAAACGCTTGCAGGAACAACAACGATTGCAGACTGGTAAATTAGAAGCTTCCCAGGCGCAAAAAGCTGATACCACAAAAAAGCAGGAAGATTTCTTTCAAAATGGATTTGAAAATGAAAAGAAAGATTCCTCCCAGTTGGGAAAGGTCGTGACCGGGGAAGAGATTTCGAAACCAGAACCTATTTTGCAAAAAGCTAAATTGTTTGAATACCGGCCACCCAAATATTTTATTGATTATGCGGTAACTGGTTTCAACAATGACGTGTTTGGAACTCGTTTTCAGCCTTATGGCGGTGGGAGCGGCCCTATCGAGCTCTCTAATGGCGGGGATTTCAATGGCATTCTGCGTATGGGTACTGCTGATCTTTTTGAAGATGTAAAATTTATGGGTGGTTTCCGGCTAGCTACCAGTAATCTCAGTGACTATGACGCTCTTTTCTCGTTCATGAACTATCGCAGGCGTTTGGATTGGGGCGCTATGGTTTACCGCTCAAATGAAGAGGTAGGGATCAATAATTTTTATGATGGTCTGTTGCGGTCGAATCTATATCTCATCAATCTTCAATATCCATTTGATAAAATTCGCAGCCTGAGAGCTAAGATAGGCCCTCGTTTCGACAGGATCATTGTCAAAGGAGAAGATCAGACATCCCTGTCCACGCCAGATATCAAAAAAACCTACAGCCAGGTTGATCTCGAGTATGTGTATGATAACACACTTAATCCCGCATTAAATATCTGGAATGGTTTGCGATACAAAATATACTTCGATTGGTTTACGCAGATCAATAAAATATCAAGCACAGAAGGTAAATATTTGATGAATGCGGGTTTCGACATACGCCACTATCTGCCGATTTACCGGAATATAATCTGGGCTGTGCGCGGGGCGGGCGACTTCTCATGGGGAAGCCAGAAAGTCATTTACTATCTCGGTGGTGTTGATGGTTGGATAGCTCCTAAATTTAATGATGCCAATACACCGGCACCCGATGTTGACTACACCTACCAAACACTTGCAGTGAATATGCGCGGTTTTCCGCAGAACGCGGCTAACGGTAACAACGCTATTGTAATGAATAGTGAAGTGCGGGCACCTGTATTTTCATCATTGTTAAACAAGCCGATTAATAATGCATTTTTGCGGAACTTCCAGATAGTTCAGTTTATCGATCTCGGTACTGCCTGGAATGGACAGTTTAGTAAAATAGAAAGACCATCTGTTGTTTATGGAGAACCGCCACTTACTGTTCGCGTTAAAGCTGGCGGCATTGGTCCCTTTATTGGCGGGTACGGTTTTGGAGCTCGCAGCACACTGTTGGGTTATTTTATTCGCTTCGATGCAGCCTGGGAAATGAATGGTTTCTTCAGAGGCAAACCTCAAATCTATTTTGCACTCGGAATGGACTTTTGATCGCGAGTCGGCAGTCGTCAGTCAGCGGTCCACAGTCGATGGCTTTCATGTTACGTGCACCGGCAAATCAGCGGTCATTTTGTGTATTAACAAATAATGGCCAATCTCTTTAACCACGGACTGTCGACTGTGGACGCTATTGACTCCTGATGCTGAACTTCCGACTGTTAATTCCTGATTCCTGCAAAAAACTCCGCCGATTTTTTTATCGTGTAGTAAATGATGATCATAAAAAAGGCAAAACACAGACTCATTACCCACACATACCGGTAGTAATACGGAGCAAGAAACATGTTCGCAATATCAGAGATCAAATCAAACGGATTTGTAAAAATATCCCAGCTATTAAAATGCAGCATTCTTCCAATATAAACTCCAAATGCATTTAACCACATCACGACAGCAATAACAAAACCTGAGACAAGTTTCCCTTTTCCGTTTTTTAAAATCATCTCCATTTTTTGAATGGATAGTATTCCAAACAAAATTCCATTCCATGCAAATGAAAATATCAACAACAGGTCAAACCAGGGATGTCCATTGTCAAGGTTTTGCAGATGAAAAAGATCCGTGAGAATGTAAAAGGAGTTAGGCATAAACAGCATCCATAAAAAGATCAGCGCGGATAATCTTAACCTACTTTTAAGCATTTCCGCATGATTGCTTAACCAGCTTGAAATAAAATAGGGTACGAATGCCAGGAAAAGATTCCAGGCGAGAAATCCATAAGATAAGCGCCCACTCGTAATTATCCGCAGTACCAGGAGCACCATGCTGAATGAGCAGGACACCCACATCCATTGCCGGATAGTTGATCGTTGAAAGAATTTATCTTCAATGCTGTGAAAAATATTTTTCATGACAAAATTTTTGGTAGAAAAATGATCACGCCCACGATAAGCGCAGCTAACGAGGATAACAATACGGCAGCGGCTGAAACATCCTTGATGAATTTTATTCTTGGATCAAACTCCTGTGACACGAGGTCAGCCAACTTTTCGACGGCGGTGTTAAACAGTTCGGAGGACCAGACTAATCCGACCGAAAAAATAATCGCAAAGATTTCCGTCTTGTCAATTCTAAAAAACACGCTCGCCATTAATACGGCTATCGTTGCGAACAGGTGGATAATCGAATTATGCTGCGTAGAAAAGAAGGCATTTAATCCGGCGTAAGCATAACGGAAACTCCTGAACCTTGACCTGACGGAGAAGGAGCCTGAATCGCCCGTTTTTACTGTCATTTCTTTTTTCATTTTTTACCATTGAATTTTTCGTGAATAGTGCATTACCGTGGCCAGCGTTAAGAAAAGACCGATACTCCCCATCAACAAAGCATAGTCCTGCAATTGCAGAATCGTAAATACATACGAGTAAAGTAATACGAGCACAAAGGATAATAATATGGAAAGCCTGAATGATTTTAATAACCCTTTTACAAACCAGGTGATCAGTCCCACTGTAGCCACAGTGGCCACAGCATAGGCTCCATTAAAACCAATGTATTCGGAAAAGGACAGAAGCAGCGTGTAAAAAAGTATCAACGCAAATCCAACCAACGCGTATTGAAAAGGGTGAATCATCTTTTTATTATTCGTTTCAATGAGGAAAAAACCTGTAAAGGTTAGCAGGATACAGAGTATAGCATATTTAACGGACCTCATTGTTTTTTGATAACCATTTACGGGTATAAAGAGATCGGTTCCAAAGGAAGCGGAGTTGAGATTATAGCTGTCATCTTTCCAGGCTTGTGGGAAATTTCTTGTATGCGAAAGACTTTTCCATTTGGCAGTAAATCCCTTTTCAGAGATACTGGACGTATCCGGCAATTGGACTCCCGTGAAACTGGGATCAGGCCATGTCGATTGCATTTTCACCGTGGTCTGTTTTCCTACAGGCGTAAATAATAATTGTTGAGAACCATTAAGGCTGATCTCTGATGAAAATGAAAAACCCGCGGCCGCTGCAGCATCGGAAAGTGTTATAGGAGAAACTAAAGCGTCTTTAAAAATTGCATTGTTGATATTTGAGGGGGATAAGGTTAACAGAGAATCATTCAACATCAATTGCACTTCATCTTTTAATCCTTTTGGATCTGCAATACCCAGGCAGACATACGCATCATTCCACAAAAGATCAGCGGGTGCGAGGTTTAATTTTGTTATGGGTAGGGGAGAAAAGCTTCCGCTCAATTTGATTACAGAAGAGTAAAGCATTACTTCATAAAT
>DASXOT010000480.1:0-3336 GCA_036494065.1 Chitinophagaceae bacterium | reverse complement strand
TCCCGTTTTTAATATTACCACCATTGATGCGGAAAAAAAAGTAGTAGCCGGAACTTTTTCGTTTACATTGTTTACACAGGATTTAAAAGATTCAGCGGTTATAACCGATGGACGATTTGATCTGCAGTTCGGGGATTATTGTAGATGCTCGTCGAAATAGCTCTTTGATTCAAAAAATCATCAAACCTTCTATTATGAAAAGTAATTGATTTTTGTAGTCGCGGCTACTATTATGATTGACAAGAAATAGGTTTATCCTACGGGTTCTTATCAGCTCTGGATTGCAAGTCATAGATCAAACATAGGCACTGCTCTGCTTTTTGATTTTATTCAAAATAAAGGGAATATCTTAATAAAACCATTTTAACCTGAGTCATTATGAGGTACGATCTTTTTCGACCGAAGCCGCTGTTGAGTGCAAAAGTGACAAATTTATTTTCCAAATACCGGTTACTTTATACCTGCGAATAAAACGATATACTGCGAATGATCGCAAATAAATCCCGTCTCACGATATAGCTTCGGGAATTACTGTTTAGCATTTGTATTTAGTTTGACAATTTTTTCATTCAGTCATCTTCTTAAATAACCGGCAAAAAAACATGCAACCAAAAGCTCTTTTTCCTGTATTTCTTGTTATCGTGATCGTAAGCTTTTCATTACAATGCAAAAAGGATAAGGTTAGCAATACGATCGAGCTGCCGCCAATTACTCAGGAAGGGAAAAATACGTTTGGATGCAGAGTGAACGGTAAAGTATGGATTCCTTCTTTCAAATGCCAGTTATTTGGCAACCAATGTGCTGAATTGGAGTATACTGTTATCCCTCAATTTAGTGGCAGTGATACAAGCCTGTTTTTTTCGCTATCAGCCGGAAACGATGCTGGCAACCATCAGTATTTTGTAATAGCTCCAGTAAGGCCGGGTTCTTTCATAAAAGGCGTTGGTAATTATAGTGACTCGATCAGTGTGAACTTTTTCGGGTATCTCGGTGATTTTTGGAAGTACGACGCCACATTTACCAGAATGCTGTATCCCGTTTTTAATATTACCACCATTGATGCGGAAAAAAAAGTAGTAGCCGGAACTTTTTCGTTTACATTGTTTACACAGGATTTAAAGGATTCGGCGGTTATAACCGATGGACGATTTGATCTGCAGTTCGGGGATTATTGTAGATGCTCTCCGAAATAACTCTTTGATTTCAAAAATCATCAAACCTCGATCATGGGAAAAATGATTTTTTTAATCCTGGTACTATTATGATTGACAAGAAATGGGATTACTGCTTGCAGGCTTCTTATCAGTTCCGGATTGCAAGTCATAGATCAAACATAGGCACTGCTCTGCTTTTTGATTTTATTCAAAATAAAGGGAATATCCTAATAAAACCATTTTAACCTGAGTCATTATGAGATACGATCTTTTTCGACCGAAGCTGCTGTTGAGTGCAAAAGTGACAAATTTCTTTTCCAAATACCGGGTTACTCAATACCTGCGAATAAAACAATATACTGCGAATGATCGGCAAATAAATCCGGTCTCACGATATAGCTTCGGGAATTACTGTTTAGCATTTGTATTTAATAGTTTGACAATTTTTTCATTCAGTTATCTTCTTAAATAACCGGCAAAAAAACATGCAACCAAAAGCTCTTTTTCCTGTATTTCTTATTATCGTGATCGTAAGCTTTTCGTTACAATGCAAAAAGGATAAGGTTAGCAATACGATCGAACTGCCGCCAATTACTCAGGAAGGAAAAAATACGTTTGGATGTAGAGTGAACGGTAAAGTATGGATTCCTTCTTTCAAATGCCAGTTATTTGGCAACCAATGCGCAGAATTAGCTTATAGCGTTCACCCTCAATTTAATGGTACTGATACTGTTTTATATTTTTCGCTTTCCGCAGGGAATGATGCTGGTAGTCATGCTTATTTCGAAATTGAACCTGTTGAGTCAGGCTCTTTTATAAAAGGTGTTGGAAATCACAGTGACTCTGTCAGTATTCACTTTTTTGGCAGTGGCGATTTTTGGAAATACAATGCCACATTCTCGAGGATGCTATATCCCGTTTTTAATATTACCACTATTGATGCGGAAAAAAAAGTAGTGGCGGGAACTTTTTCGTTTACACTTTTTACACAAGACTTAAAAGATTCGGTGATTATAACCGATGGACGATTTGATCTGCAGTTCGGGGATTATTGCCAGTGTAGCCCTGGATAATGGGTTTGCTTTTATAAGCTACCTAAGGTTTCGATTTAGAATTTTCGCTCGCAGATATTCTTAAACTATATTCTTTAATCCGAAGACGTTAGCTCGGTGACAATTTCACTGAACGATCTAAATTCCGGCCTGTACCTGGTTTCGGTATTTAATGGACAGGATTGGGGCACTCAGCAGTTAGTTATTCAAAAATAGCCAGTTCAAACAAACAGGCGATATCGATCATCGCCTGTTTGCCTGGTATAAGCTGTTCATTTTTCCAGTAGCCTTTTCCATTTATTGCTTTCTGCATATTCTTTAATAAGACTATTTCGTTGCTGAAGTAAATTCTTTAAATAACGTGTGAGATAAAAAATGTTGAACCATTTTCCAATGGTGCCATAGGGACTTTCAAAATGAAACAGATCGATCATGATAGTGCCATTATTGCAAGGCTTGAAAAAATGCTCGTGTTTCATTTCCCTGAATGATCCTTCGGATTGTTCGTCGATGAATTGAACTGGTTTTTGCATTTCGGTGATACGAACACGAAGAATCCTGGTTTTAAAAAAATGTTTAGCCTTCCAGGTAACCGTTTCATTTTTTTCAATCAGGCCAAATCTTGTTCCCGCCACAGCCTCTTCTTTATGATGCTTCATCGATTCTTTGTGCAACTGAATATTACGGCTAAGATCAAAAACGCGTTCTACGGGGGCTTCAATAAATGTAGTAAGATGAATCAGGGGCATGGGACATAGGATTATAGGGCGGTTAAATTATTAATTTTTATTCAATTGTCAAACCCTGAATACATGTTTAGGAGAAGAAAAATAGAAAATAAAGAATTACGAAGTAAAACTTCTAGTTTTTTACACTTCTTGTGGTGCTCATTGGTATTAGAGGTGCTTTTTGTGAATCAAAAATTGGTAGCGATGTACACAGGGGAGTACTAA
Source organism: Chitinophagaceae bacterium (assembly GCA_036494065.1). Taxonomy (GTDB): domain Bacteria; phylum Bacteroidota; class Bacteroidia; order Chitinophagales; family Chitinophagaceae; genus VBAU01. Next base: position 177 of record DASXOT010000480.1, on the reverse strand, counting down.
GTCCGCTACACATGATCGAGAATAGGCTATGAGAAAGGGATCTTCACCACTTTAGCCTGCAAAAGTTTGTCGCGGACTTTGATGTAAATATTGGTGTCGAGGGAAGCAAAAGCCTTGCGTACATAGCCCATCCCGATTGCTTTACCCAGGCTGGGCGACTGCGTGCCTGAAGTAACT
>DASXOT010000479.1:0-3554 GCA_036494065.1 Chitinophagaceae bacterium | reverse complement strand
GGACATTAAGCGGCAATCCCATTGCTATGATAGCCGGTTATACAATCCTAAAAGCATTGAAGGAAAGGCCATCGGTCTATTCGGAGTTGGAAGAAAAAACAAGTTATCTCAAGGACGGTTTAAACAAAGTTTTTGCTAAATCCGGTTTCCCTTTTGTAATTAATCGCCTGGGATCGATGATCAGTATTCATTTCAGTGAAAAACCTGTAATTGATTTCACAACTTCCGCCTCCTCAAATATTCAGGCCTTTAGTAAATTCTTCCACGCCATGTTAAAAAGAGGGATTTATCTGCCTCCATCAGCCTTCGAAAGCTGGTTTGTATGCAATGCCTTATCGCGCGACGATCTGGATAAAACTATCAGCGCGGCAGAGGAAAGCGTTAAAGAACTATAGTGATTTCAGGAATTTGACTATTCGATCCCTGTCAGCTTTATTTAATTGCATAAACTGTTGCTTGCTTTTTTGTGCTTCGCCGCCATGCCAGAGAATAGCTTCTTCCAAAGTTTTGGCGCGACCATCATGCAGAAAATAAGGAGTTCCATTTGCAATATCCAGTAAGCCGATTCCCCATAAAGGTGCAGTTCGCCATTCACTTCCGGTAGCTAAGAAATCGGGGCGCCCATCGGCCAGTGCCGATCCCATATCGTGCAGAAGCAAATCGGTATAAGGATGTATGCGTTGATTATTGATCTGGGCAAGTGTTTGATCAAACCCGGTTTGAATGGTTGGACGATGACAACCTGAACAATTTAAATCATTAAACAGCACCGATCCCTGTTTTATATCTGGGTCGGAAACATTTCTACGCGCTGGCACAGCCAATGTCTTTACATAAAATACTACGTAATTCAAAAGGCTGTCCACCAATTCCGGTTGTACGTCACCATGCACTCCATTCATCTGTGACTGGCCATCTGCGCTTTCCTCATGTTGCATATAGCTCGTTACACCCATGTCCTGCTGGTAAGCGGTCGCAACCTGCAGGGCCAACGTCGATGTATTTGCCTTCAGACCAAACCGTCCCAGTTCTTTCCTTTTTGTGTATTCGTTATATATATAGTTAGCCTTGCCTGTGATGCCATCCCCATTTTTATCGTTCGCATCAACAAAAGAAAGTATGGTAGTTTCAGGAATGTTTTCGAGCAACCCCATACCCACCAACGGAGGAGCGAGCCTTGGCGATAATATATAATCTGATGGCAAAGAGGTGTAAGGATTTTGAAGCAGGTAATTTGGTTTTGTCAATACAATACTGCTGCCATCCGTATAAGTGACCATTGAGTCGGCATAGCTAATATTGAATATAGCTTCTGGCTGGGCTCCCAGTACAGCTTTGTCTTGTATCTGGGTGCCAAAGCCTGGAATGGCAACAGGACCACCATTTGCATCCTGGCCCGGCTGGCTGATTCGAAACAACAGGCCCGAATTCGAAAAGCCGGCTGTCGGTATTCCTTCACCATCATTACGATGACAATTGACACAGGAAATATTATTAAATACTGGTCCCAATCCAGTAAATATTGGCGAGGGAGGCGCTACAAATGTTTGATCGAAGGTTTGGTCTCCAATCTCATGCACACGTTGGTCACGTTCATTCAATCCACCCATCGCATTTGTAAGTGCGTGAGAGGTTGCATCGAAAATGGTTGCTGCGCCGCCGCTCAATCGTTCATCGTAACCGCTCTCAGGAAAATCTTCTGCTTTATTGCACCGGTTGAATGCAACTACAAGAATGCCGATGGAAAGTATGATATAAAATTTCTTCATTGACGATTGAATGTAACCCGTTCTTTAACGAAGCGAATTCAATTAGGTTGCCTATTTTTAATCCAGTACATACTGCCTGATGAAATTCGCAAGATCGTTATCCAATAATTCCTTGAGATTATTTAGCTGAGTCATTACTGATTGCACCTGCACCCGCTGTGTGTAAATAGCTTTTTCATACGTCTCAGTAATATTGTCAAACGAGTTAACTGCCGCTGTGATTTGCGATTGTATTTGATTATCCAGATTTTTATTTTTGGACGCTACAAGGTCTTTAATACCTGCTCCACCATTCAATCCCATATAAACATTTTGCAAGCCGATGATATTATCCTTAAAATCGCTTAATGTATTGCCGGAATAAGGCGATTCCGTAATGGTAGAATCAGTATTAATATAAGGATCGTACATTTTTTCAGCTCCCACCTCATTACAGATATCACTCATGGCCCCCACTATCGCGAGGAACAAATCCTGCCGTTTTGTAAACTTCGTACTCCCATTTCCTGCTGCGATTACCTGCTGTGCAAAATTGGTTGGTGTAGAAGCCCAGCTTTGATACAGTGGCTGTACATTATTGTATAAAATATCACCTGCCAGGCTCGAGGCATAGGTCATAAGCCGGGGTGTTAGTTCGGCTGGTGTGCGACCATCTCCGTGACCAAAAATTACATATTCCAAAGGGTGATAGCCACGTAGTGATTGCGGAAGGTTCGCTACATCCGACACAGACAAATTATTACTGCTCGCCAGCAATGAGTCCAGTTGAGTATAATCAGTAGGCCATGTATCGGTGTTAGGATCATAGTCATTGTCTTCAATAGGTCCGAATAAAAATCCTTCGCATTGTTCCCACACGTGACGGATATTTTTCCAGGAAGCCTGTGCCCCCTGCAAATTTTGTTCGTTTGACGTAGACGTTAACGCAACGATGGACCCATTTAAAGAAACTGCTGCATCGGTGAGGTTGCTATACTGGGCCAGCGCCACATTATTTGCAAAATCTTTGATCACGGTTTCTTCAATCGTTCCGGAATTGCCATTAGTATTCGTATCAGGTGCTTTGTTACATGAAAAAGAAAATGCAAGTACAATGAAAGATATAAAGAGTATGAAAATATTTTTTTTCATTTTTTATGGTTTTAGATGAATGATTAAATTATCCCGGTCAATGGAAACCGGGAATTGCTTCAGCGGATTTTCGGCAGGGCCTTTGATAACTTTTCCCTCTTTATTGAACTGGCTGCCATGAAGATTGCAATGGAAACCATTTCCGTCGGCTGTCAATTGATTTTCCTGGTGAGTGCACTGCATTAGCAATGCTTTGAATGTATTGTCCTTATTTTTTTCGACTGCGATATCATAATACCATCCTTTTGGCCGCACAAACTGCAAAGAAGACTGGTTAAATTTTACTGATGGGAAAAGAATTTTATCATCGATAATATCCGTCTTAAAAACAGAATATTTTGGAGTGCAGCTTGCCATCGTTGGTAAAAGATACCCGGCCGCCATCAGAAGGCAGGCATTACAGGCCGATTGTATAAACTCTTTTCGCTCCATCGTTTTCCTATTAAAATGAATAGCCAATACCAAAATTTAAAAACTGGTCATTTTGACGATAAGGCAACGCAATAGGCGGAGGGTTGATCACAAGGGCTGGGTTCTGGGAACCGGTATGCAGTACCCTTACATCTGCTTTTATCACCACGTTTGGAATAGGCAAGTAGCTAATCCCAGCAATCACGTGCGTTTGTTTTAATGTACCATCGTAAATGGCATTAG
>DASXOT010000478.1:0-2829 GCA_036494065.1 Chitinophagaceae bacterium | reverse complement strand
TGATGTCAGTGACTGGCCGTCCAATAAATTTACCCTGGTATTTTGAACCCGGAATGGGACCGGTAATAATAAAAAAGGTGGCTGGTAACTGCAACCTTTTCATGACCGGCAGTGCGTATTTAAATTGATTGATCGACCCGTCATCATACGTCAGGGAGACAGCCCCGGTCTTATCATCCTGCCATTTGGAAATTTCGGTTTGGCCACTCATTTTGATGAAAGTGAAAAGAAAAAGAATGAACAGCGATGGAAAAATTTTGTTATTCATAATCTGAAGGTATAAATTTTATTATTTCACTCTATGAAATCAAAATACTTGCTTTGCAGAATAAGGCGTTCGAGATGAAAGCATAAGTTCCGAAGGTCATGACCATTAACACCATGTATGATGTCTTTAAAAGAATCAGACTATTTTTATCTTAATCAGCCAGAGCTTATAAAAGGATGTTTGCTTGCACTGAGGGCGATCATCCTGCAACAAGATCCGGAAATTACCGCCGCCTGGAAATATGGAATGCCGTTTTTTTGTTACAAAGGAAAAATGTTTTGCTATATATGGGTGCATAAAAAACTTAAGCAACCTTATCTTAGCATTGTGGAAGGAAATCGACTCCATCATCCGGGTTTAATTCAAGAAAAACGATCACGCATGAAACTAATATTATTTGAACCACATCTCGATTTGCCATTGAAAACAATTGAAACCATTTTGAAAAAGGCTTTGAATCTCTATAAGAACGGGATAGTAAAAATCAAAGAAAAGTAGAACGTATTCGGCAGTACCTCAATTTAAAAAGATTTGTAGCGAAGACAGGAAAACACTGAGGATACATGGAGTTTGGTCGGGATTATTTGGCCATTATCTCTGTGCGTTTCCGGTCTTCGTAACAACTGCAATCTTTTTGTTTTTAAAATTTTGTCACGGATGCACGGAACTATTCAAAAGAACAACAGCAAATCAGAAACCCACTCAAAAGAGAAGGTAACAATAATGATTTTGATCCATCTCCTTTGTGGCCCTATGTTAAAATTTACCGCCGAAATACCTATTAACACGGAGCATCACTAAGTTTGCTGCCATCCGGTATTCATACATCCGATCATTTTGTACTGACAGTTATCTTCAAACAAAAATATAGTTTATGAAGAATGTTTTTCACGCTTCAAATGTCATCAGCTTGATTATTTTGACCGCCTTTTGCAGTTTCTCTGCTCATCCTGGTAATCATAAGGACAGTCATGGTAAACCGATCAATGATGACTATAAGAAATTACAGACATCGATTTCACTTTCAGCAGCGGTCGAACGGCAACTTTATTTTATTGAAAAAAATATTATCGACGTTGCTGAGGCTATGCCCGCGGATAAATTTGATTTTACGCCTGAAAGCCTCACTATTCCAAATAGCGAATTCAAAGATGTGCGCACATTCGCGGGCCAGGTGAAGCATTTAGCGACCGACAATTTTTCCATCTGGAGTCCTGTTACAGGCGATCCTCTTCGCTCCGATATTACGGATGTAAATGGCCCTGCTTCTATAAAAACGAAACCGGATATTATTAAATATCTGAAGGAATCTTTTGCCCAGGGACATAAGGCTATCGCTACATTGACCGATCAGAACGCGATGGAAATGCTTGAATTTCGGGGCAACAAACTTCCAAGGCTTGATCTTGTGTTTTATGCGCTCACGCATTCTAATGAACATTATGGCCAGATGGTTGTCTACCTGAGATTGTGTGGCATTGTGCCGCCAGCAAGTCGCCCCGTTAAAAATTAACAGCAGATTCTAATATCTCCCTGAGGTTACTGCTAGTAAACACTGCTATTGAGCGACGTCAATAAAATGGTTATCTTAGAACCATCAAATAACAAAAGATATTCAATGAAATTTGCACTGTTAACCGTCACCTACGGCGGACTCTTTTATAAAGGAGATGCATTATCTCTGGAACAACAAATATATAAAGCAAAAGAACTGGACTTTGATGCCTTAGCCATTGAAACGAAACGTCCTGTTGCTTCTCCTATTGATCTTACAAAACAGGAAAGAGATCGTGTTAAACGCATTGCAGCTGATGAGAATATAGCTTTATGCGCTATTGAAAGCTTGTCAAATTTTGCCGGTCGCAATATGGAAGATCGCGAAAATAATCTTGCCATGATGCGGATGGTACTGCAGCTTGCAAAAGATCTGGGTGTTGACCTGGTAAAAATATTTGCCGCATGGCCCGGCATTATCGACGATGAAGAAGACGTGGCTATGTACAGTCAGTTTGAACGCGGCAATCATTACAAACGGTTATCGCCTGGTGAATTACGTAAATGGAATCACTGTGTAAATGGTATCCGTGAGATAGCAGATATAGCTTCGGACATGGGTATTACGCTTGCACTCCAGAACCATGCGCCTGTACTCAGCAAGGGATATGAAGATACTTTGATCATGATGCAAGAGATAAATCGTAAAAATGTAAAGCTTTGTATTGATGTGCCGTTGTTTTATGAAAGGCAATCTGATGAATATGTTCGTGAGGCCGTCCAGAAATGCGGTGACTACCTCGTTCATACACACTACGGCGCCTGGAACTTCAGTGAAAACGACGGCGGGGAAATTGTGCAGGAGCTATCACCATCTTCGGGTAACCTGATCAACTATCCTGCCTTTATTGAAGAATTGCACAACATTGGTTACAAGGGGTATCTCACCTCCGAGTATTGCCTGCCTGTTTATAAAGATCATCAGCTGGCGGGCATAGAAGAAGTTGATCACGCTACGCGAATTACTTTAAAATATATGCGACAGCTTGTGCATAATGCTATTCTTG
>DASXOT010000477.1:0-2459 GCA_036494065.1 Chitinophagaceae bacterium | reverse complement strand
ATACCGGAGATTTTGATTCGGTAAGCATGATCAAAACCACCAATCCTTCTTTTCTTGCCGTTTCGCCCGACGAAAAATTCGTGTACGCTGTGAACGAACTTACTGACAAAGGAAATGGAGGCAAAGTGTCTGCTTTTTCCTTCGACAAACAAACAGGTAGCCTTTCATTTATCGACCAGCAATTTTCGAAAGGGGATGACCCTTGTTATGTTTCGGTTGATAAAACCGGCAGGTGGATAGCGATCGCGAACTACACCAGCGGCACTTTATCCATCTTACCCATTAATAAAGATGGTGGACTTGACTCGGCGGTCACGAAAATTCAACACAAAGGGAAAGGCGTGGATAAAGAAAGACAGGAAGGGCCACATGTGCATTGCACGATTTTTTCAAAAGATAATAAATATTTGTTTGCAACCGATCTCGGTCTCGATAAAATAACAATTTACTCCTTTGATGAAAAGAAAGGAACACTTGCGGAAGCGCAGCCGGCATTCGTTTCAACTGATCCTGGTAAGGGGCCGCGACATCTTACTTTCCATCCCAACAATAAATATGCATATCTCATTCAAGAGATGGGTGGAATTGTTTCTGCTTACCAGTATTCAAACGGCAAGTTCAAACTCATTCAGAATATTTCCTCATTACCTACCAACTACAAGGGTCCGATTGGCAGTGCCGATATTCATGTATCAGTTGATGGAAATTTTCTGTACGCATCCAACCGGGATGAGTCCAATACAATTGCTATTTTTAAAATTGATCAGCAAACCGGCAAGCTCACCGTAATCGGCCATCAGTCAACGATAGGTAAAACGCCCCGCAATTTTAATTTTGATCCTTCTGGAAATTTCCTGCTCGTAGGATGTCAAAGCAGCGATGAAATAGTGATATTCAAAGTAAATAAGGCAACAGGCATGCTTACCGATACGGGTAAAAGAATCAATGTGGGGAAACCTGTTTGCGTGAAGTGGATTCCTGAAAAATAGGTCGTGACACATATATCCTAAGATGTGAAAGATGAATTGTGAATAGTGAATTGTCAATATGATTTGCCAGGGACTATAGACCAGGAAGTATGGTCTCAAATTGACGACTGACATCCGACAACCGGTGACTTTTTAATAAATCACAACCGGCCTTGTTTCGCCAGCGGGCTGAATTATTCGAACATCTATATCAAATACATCTTTGATCATGGCATTTGTTAACTCACCGTGAGAAAATATCTCGTGAACAATCATCCCATCTCTCATAAACAGAATATGATCCGCATAGGAAAGTGCAAGGTTAATATCGTGAAGAATAGCAATGACAGTTACACCATGGCTGCAAAGATTTCTTGCAATATCAAGTAACTGTCGTTGGTGTTTGAGATCAAGATGAGATACAGCTTCGTCGAGAAAAAGGAATTTTTGCTCTTCTCTATTAATATTCCCAATCTGTGCCAATACCCTGGCAAAATGAACTCTTTGTTTTTCCAACATGCCAAACTACGGTCGGGTTCAAAGAAATGATCCCTTCGGCATTTAACGCGCGATGATAGCCTACGGTCGTAATCTTTTTTGCTTCAGGCGGATAAGTGCTGGATATGTCCAGGCCTACCAGCGACGTATCGCCTCCTACTGCAAAAATTATTTCATTCAATTGTTTGGAGACACAGACAATGCGTTGTTTGGAATTCGTCTCTTTTTTCTTATCTCCAAATCGGCCGCAGGCTATGAATAAATTACTTAGAATTAAAATCAGAATTATTTTCTGCATGATCGTGATGTTCACTTTTTATAATCCGGGTGTCCCTTCCGGAATCCGATCCAATTTGGAATCGGGAACCCCCTTTATTCCGGGCGATTTTTGAAATTGAAACATCCGTTTCCCAATTCTATGGATTCCTGAAAAATTAAAAGTTATATCTAAAATTTAGCCCCACGTAATAGTTTGCTTTTGTAGGCCCGACCAAATAAGCATCAGGAATCTGGTTCACAAATACAGCAATCGGATATTTAACGCCAGCAATATTATTATCGCCCAGGTAAACGTCTATATCAAAATGTTTTGAAATACTACCCTGGTAACCCAGTTTTGCATTTAGCAAAGCATAGCTTGTCGTCCTGTTGATGCCATCCGAAGTGATAGAAAAACCATCTTTATAAAAGTACGTTGCGTTTGCATAGAAGCCGTATTTTGTCGCCACATCGACTCCTGCATTCACGACCCATTTGGGTACACCGGCCACAGCTTTACCATCATAATTTACGACGGAATCAATTAGCACCTTCCCTTTATAATGAAAACTATAGTCCTTATACTTGAAATCAGAATATGTGAGGTTGACAAATGGATGAATCGATTCAATAAATCCTTTGTTGGATTGATATAATAAATACCTCAATGCGGCCTCAACGCCATCGTCATTTTGTTTGCCACCATTTACAACATAACTGTACAAAGTAGTTGTG
>DASXOT010000476.1:0-4909 GCA_036494065.1 Chitinophagaceae bacterium | reverse complement strand
ATTTACAGCTTGTCGTTCCGCTTCTGTAAGTTTCGCGTGTGTGGTACTGGCGGGATGAGAAGCAATACTTCTCGAATCGCCGAGGTTGGCTGTCAGCGAAAGCATCTGGAGAGAATCAAGAAATTTTTGCCCGCTTGCAATTCCTCCTTTCAATTCAAAGCAGACAATGGCTCCTCCATCCTTCATTTGCTTTTTTGCTATGGTAAATTGCGGATGTGTTTCCAAAAAAGGATAACGAAGTGAAGAAATTTGATGATGATTTTTTAATGCTTCAGCAATTTTCATTGCACTGGCGGCATGCCGATCCATTCTCACCTCCAATGTTTCAAGGCTCCTGCTCAGCAACCATGCATTGAATGGCGAGAGCGCAGGACCGGTACTGCGGCAAAACAAATAAATATCATGAATTAATTCTTTTCTACCCACGATCACTCCTCCCAATACCCTTCCCTGTCCATCGATCCATTTAGTAGCCGAATGAACGACGAGGTCAGCGCCGAAGTCAATCGGCCGTTGGCAAATGGGTGTGGCAAAACAATTATCGACATTCAGGATCAGGTTGTGTTTTTTGGCAAGTGAGGTTACAAATTCGAGATCAATAATGTCGAGCCCGGGATTAGTGGGTGTTTCAACATAGATCATTTTTGTATTGGGCCTGATGGCCGATTCCCATTCTGCCGGTTTATCAACACTTACATAACTGTACTCGATACCATAGCGTGGTAAAAATTTTGTAATAACTGTATGAGTGCTGCCAAATATCGAGTTACAAGAGAGTAAATGATCTCCTTTTTTCATTAATGCCATAAAGGAGGCAAATACCGAACTCATACCAGAAGCAGTGGCATAGCCGGCTTCCGCCCCTTCAAGCAGACAAACACGATCGATCAATTCTTTTATATTCGGATTACTAAATCGGCTATAAATATTATCATCCGTTTCATCCGCAAACGCTGCCCGCATTTCCTCCGCATTGTCAAAACAAAAACTACTGGTTAAAAAAAGCGGGGATGAGTGTTCCATTTCATTGGTTCGCTCTGTTTGCGTGCGGATAACTTTTGTGATTGGGTGTTGTTCCATTATTTTTATACAAAGTTTTTACAAATTTAACTGAAGCAAGCCTTTACTTTGTCAGAAGTTAAACAGGCGAATCTTTTTGCAATGGAATTATTCAATTACAACGGACCTTTTGAGCTGGAAAATGGCGATATTCTTCCTGGAATTACTATCGCGTATCATACCTACGGGAAATTAGATGATGATGGTGGTAACGTGATTTGGATCTGTCATGCCTTAACGGCCAACTCCAACGCAGAAGCCTGGTGGCCGGGCGTTGTGGGCAAAAACGGATTTGCAGATCCTTCAAAATATTTTATCGTCTGCGCTAATATTCTGGGGAGCTGCTATGGAAGTACCGGCCCGCTGACCACTAACCCGCACACTGGCAAACCTTACTTCAGCGATTTTCCCATGATTACGATAAGAGACATGGTGAAAGCACATATTCTTCTTCGAAAACATTTAGGTATTGATGAGATACATCTGCTCATGGGAGGAAGCATGGGCGGTTACCAGGTACTTGAATGGTGTGTTGCGGAACCGGGTATCATTAAAAATCTATTTTTAGTCGGCACGTCAGCTGCCGAGAGTGCATGGGGAATAGCGGTGCACACATCTCAACGCTTGGCTATTGAAGCCGATTCAACCTGGACGCAACATACTATCGCGGCGGGACAAAATGGTCTCAAAGCAGCAAGAGCGATTGGCGTGATCACTTATCGCAACTATGGAATCCTGGTCGAAAAACAAACTGATCCCGACGCAGAGAAACTAGACAACTATAAAGCTTCATCATATATCATTTACCAGGGCAATAAACTGATTAATCGTTTTAACGCATACAGTTATTGGTTACTCACCAAATCAATGGATTCGCATCACCTGGGGCGAAGCCGTGGGGGAAATGTGAAGTCTATTCTCCAAAAGTTCAAACAAAAAACATTGATCATCGGCATTAACAGCGATATCCTTTGCCCGCTGCGTGAACAGGAATTGCTTGCGGACAACATTTCCAACTCGACGTTGGTGAAAATCGATTCACCTTATGGACACGATGGCTTTATTACCGAGGCGGCAAAAATCTCAAAAATAGTTGAGGAATGGTTATGACAGCAATCATCACAGCTTGGCAAGAATATTGACGCAATTGACTGTCTTTTCACGAAAACGAGTCCATTGATGGAATTAAAGCTTTACCCGGGAAGTCCTTTTCCACTGGGTGCAACCCGGGATGAGAAAGGGGTCAATTTTGCGATCTATGCCGAATACGCAACGGGTGTAGAACTTTGTCTTTTTGCTAACGGAGAAGAAAAAACAGAATCAACAAGAATTAAGATAGAAGACCGTACGCATCACGTCTGGCATGTGTATATACCGGAGTTGAAACCAGGTCAACTGTATGGATATAGAATACAAGGCCCTTACGAGCCGCAATATGGCCATCGCTTTAATCGCAACAAATTTTTGATCGATCCTTATGCGAAAGCAATTTCCGGCAGCATACAATGGCACGACTCGCTGTTTGGATACGTATTGGGACATGCGGATGGTGATCTTAGTTTTAGCGACGTAGATAGTGCACCCTTCATGCCCCGTTCAGTGGTGATTGATCCAAATTTTAATTGGGAAGATGATCAGTGTCCAAAGATTCCTTATCATAAAACAATCATCTATGAGGCTCATGTGAAAGGCCTTACCAAACTTCATCCCCAAATACCTGAAAATATCCGGGGAACTTATTCAGCACTGGCACACCCCGTGATGATAAATTATTTTAAAGGTCTAGGCATCACCGCGGTCGAGCTAATGCCCGTTCATTATTTTATCTCCGATCGTCATCTCGAAGAAAGTGGCAAAATGAATTATTGGGGTTATAACTCCATCGGTTTTTTTGCCCCCGATACCCGCTACACAAGCAGTAATACTCCCGAACAACAGGTTTATGAATTTAAGAACATGGTAAAGGAACTGCACAAAGCGGGGATTGAAGTTATTCTTGATGTTGTATATAATCATACTGGCGAAGGAAACCAGATGGGGCCCACTCTTTCTTTTCGTGGTGTTGATAACGCATCTTACTATAGGCTCGCGGAGGACAAGCGATATTATACGGATTATACGGGCACCGGAAACACGTTAAATGCAAGGCTACCCAACGTGCTTCGCCTCGTGATGGACAGCTTACGTTACTGGATATTGGAAATGCATATCGATGGTTTTCGATTTGACCTCGCTTCTACTCTTGCAAGGGAATTACACGAAGTAGGTCGATTGAGTTCATTCTTTGCGATTATTCACCAGGATCCCGTTATCTCACAAGCGAAATTAATCGCCGAACCCTGGGATATTGGAGAGGGTGGTTATATGGTCGGCAATTTTCCGCCGGGCTGGGCAGAATGGAATGGCAAATACCGAGATTGCATGCGTGATTATTGGCGTGGGGCCGACAGCATGCTTTCTGAATTTGCCGATCGACTCACGGGAAGTTCTGATCTATATAAAAACGACTATCGCCACCCTACTGCCAGCATAAATTTTATTACGGCGCATGATGGATTTACATTGAACGATCTTGTCTCCTACAACGAAAAACATAACGAGGAAAATGGCGAAAACAACAACGACGGAGAAAGTCACAATCGTTCATGGAATTGCGGTGTGGAAGGGCCTACCGATGATGAAGGAATTCGAAGTTTAAGAAACCGCCAGAAAAGAAATTTTCTTACGACGCTTTTTCTGTCGCAAGGTGTACCTATGCTTGCAGCCGGCGATGAACTCAGTCGTACCCAAAATGGAAATAACAACGCCTATTGCCAGGACAACGAAATCTCTTGGATCAATTGGGAACACACAGATAATGAACTATTGGAGTTTACGAAAAAACTGATCCATGTATTTAAAGACCATAACGTGTTTTCAAGAAGGGATTGGTTCAAGGGTCAGCCGATCAAAGGAAGGGGACTTACCGATATAGCATGGTTTTTACCTGACGGGAAAAAAATGACTGAAGAAAACTGGAAAGCAGGCTTTGCAAAAAGCCTTGCCGTATATCTTGATGGTCATGGCATCCATACAAAAGATTATGATGGTAAGCCCATTCGCGATGACAGCTTCTACCTGATATTTAATGCGCATAACGAACCTGTAGAATATAAATTGCAATCCAGGAGATACGGCAATAACTGGATAAAAATTATCGACACCGGCAAAAATTTTGTTTCGGAACAAGGTGGTGAAAAATTTAGGCCAGGTTCAAGGATCATTGTCGATGGATTTTCGGTCATACTATTGAAATCACAATTGCCTCGCCAGGTATGACTGAGGAAACATTTATGTGCTCCTGTAGATTTCAAATCTTTTTCCATCTGGCCCTTTCAAATCCTGTAAATCGCAGCTCTATTTCCATAAGTCGTAGTTCTCTCTTTTCAAGATCGCATTTCCAATCGCGCATTCCAGGCACCTCTTTTGAGAGCAGTACTCGTTTTTCAATTCTATCAGCGCTTGTGAATCAAACGCATTTTTGTTTTCGATCTCTAACCGCTCCAACTCTTTCAAGATTGCATTATGCTCGGCCGATGTTTCTCCGAGCCATTGCAAAGCCATTTGCTTATACTTTTCGTCCTGGTGATATTGGCCATAAGCAAACAGCAATGGGACAATTGTATTGATTATGATATTGTCGATCATGTCAGCTCCGATGTTCTTTTTTTTAAACGCCGATGCTTCATCTAAACGATAATGATAACACCAATAGTCATTCGCCGACACGTCAAACCATTTTTTTATTTCTTTCACAGAACCAGCTTCCCTGATTTTTGAAAATAGATGAGCAGATTCATGCACCAGCATC
>DASXOT010000475.1:0-6335 GCA_036494065.1 Chitinophagaceae bacterium | reverse complement strand
CGCCGGATACTATCAATTGAAATGGGCCTTTATCACTTGTCAGCGGTTTGCCGTCCATCTTTTCAGCCAGGATTACTTGTTTATCATTAAAAACCGAATCCAGCTCGGCAAGGGAGAAAACCACCTTGTACCCATCTTTCGCAATGGCCAAAAGGTATTTTGCCATGTTTTTACCTCTCAATTGTTTGCCCGTTGTAACACCGGCAAGGTTAAGTATCTCATTTACCGGAACTCCGGTATAAGCATGTTGGGTAACTATCATGGCCTTTGAAGTTTACTGTTACCTGTTTCATTTTTTCCAGGGCGGGTTCACATAGCTTTAAAGGCGGCGTTACTTCACCCTCCACTATTATACAGAGCTGTTCATTATTGTTTTGTGCCTGTACCGTGCTCTTCATTATTATTGTGGAAAAAAAAAGAAGGCAGATATAAGATTTCATTCTTATTGATTTTATAAATAAGGGGAGGACTTAGCCACCAATCGCTATCATACTTCGGTTATTGATATCTTTCGTATTCAATTTCTCAAAATCGGCAGTAAACTGTCCGCCTAATTCTTTGGCCTTGCTTTGAATATTATGCTTTATCAATGGAAGTATAGCCTCTCCATTGCGTAATGCTGTCAGAAGATCCGTTTCTTCTATTGAAAACAAACAGTTCTTCATCTTTCCATCTGCCGTTAAACGCATACGGTTACAATCGCCGCAGAAGTTTGCACTCATTGTGCTGATGACAGCAAACGTCCCCTTATGACCGGGCACTGTATATTTCTTTGCGGTATCGTGCTTTTTATCTTTCAAACGGATAAAGAAATATTTTTCCCTAACCACGTTTAATATTTCCTGCAGTGTAAAAACCTTATTGCTCGTCCAATGATTACCAATGAAAGGCATGAACTCAATAAAACGAACATGCACCGGTGTATTTTTTGTCCATTCTATAAAATTGTTGATCTCATTATCGTTTAGTCCTTTCATTACTACCATATTCACTTTTATATGAAAATTTTTTTGAAGTAAAAGCTCGATATTCTTCATCACCATGTCAAACTGGTTACGTCGTGTAAGCAGTTGAAATTTTTCTGGCTGCAATGTATCAAGACTTATATTCAGCGAACGGACATTGGCTTTTTCGAGCACATCAGCATATTCACGCAGCCGTGTGCCATTAGTAGTAAGTGTAAGTTGAACCGGCAATTTTGATAAAGCCAATATAATATCTGCAGCATCTTTCCGCACCAGTGGCTCTCCGCCGGTAAGACGTATTTTATTTACACCCTGTTCAATAAATATTTTTGCCAATGCTTCGATTTCGTTTACCTGCATTAATTGTGAAGCCGGCGTAAACACATAGTCTTCTTCGGGCATACAATAAAAACATCGCAGGTTACAATTATCAGTAAGTGATATCCTGAGGTAATTATGTACGCGGTTGTATGAGTCAATGATCATTCTTCATTCTTTTCGTATGTAGCAAAGCCTCATAATCTTCTGTTGTATCAATGTCAATATCCCCCTTGGGAAATGCCACTGTTGCGACCATGTCATTATATATCCTGATGAGGTTTCCTGCACCGGTATCGCCACGCAACTTCATCAACTCAGTAAAAAGACTTTTATGAAACAATGCAGGTGTACCTGATTTATTCTGATAACGGCTGGCAACTATGGGTAGTCCTGTTTCATGCTGCTTCTTTAATAAAGAATTCAGCAAGATACCTGTTACATAAGGCTGATCACAGACCATAAAAATGATCCCGTCAACATCACTATAGTTATTTTGTACCTGCTTCACACCACAACGGAGCGAAGATGCAATTCCCTCATGCCATTCATGATTCTCGGCCACTTCAACCTCTATTTCTTCAATTTCCTTTTTTATATCATCGCTATTGGAACGAATAATAACGATTACCGGTTTCATGACTGCTTCCAAGGCTTCCACTGCGGCATGTTTCAAAAAAGTTTTGTCTTTATATGGCAACAATTGCTTGGAACGCCCCAGGCGGGTACTCGAGCCTGCCGCAAGTATTACAACGGCACATTGTTGTATAGCACCGGTTATTTTGGTCAATGCAATGTTTTTTCTTCTATAATTGTAGTTGTCCTTGAATGAATCTCTTCCTTTTTTTGACGCAACGACCCACCCGTCATCCGGGCAAGCACTGCTTTAATTTCGGCAATGATGCTGAGTGCAATTTCTTCCGCTGTTTCAGCGCCAATCTCCAAACCCGCAGGGCCATAAATTGTATCCAATTTCGTTTCATTCAAATCAATTCCTTCATTACGTAATTCATCCAATATCCTGTTGAGTCTTTTTTTTGGGCCAAGCATACCGATATATGTAATTCTGTGCCGGAGCAATATCCGCAACATCGCAAGATCGTAATTGTAATTGTGCGTCATCACTACAAATACGGTGTTGGGATCAATGCTTATTTGTTCCAATACTTTTTCAGGCTTGCTTACTAATACCTGGCATGAGCTCACAAAACGTCCACGCTTTGCATGAGTGCTTCTGCCATCTATTACTTTTACATCCCAGCCAAGCGCGGCCGCGATCTGCGTCATGGGTATCGCATCATTACCCGCACCCACGACTACCAGCGAAATCGGAGGCTGCAATAACTCTATGAAGCCAGTAACCGAAGTTGCATTACAGGTATATTTTCTAAATGAAGATACTTGTTGTTCCATTGCATGCAAAACATCTTCCATAACAGCGTTATATAGTTCGGGATTTGGGATAGAACCGGAAATATCTCCATTTTCTTCTAAAAGCAGGGAGGTACCGGGATGTGGATTCTTTTTTTCTTCCCCCAAAAATAATGTTACCAATACTGATTTCTGGCGGAGTGCTGTTGCTTTTCGAAACAATTGTATAGGATTATTTTTGTCATTCGGATCCAGGGGTTCAAACAATACCTCGATCACACCTTCACAACCCAATTGAAAACCAATGGTTGCATCATCTTCATCATTTGTATCGTAGGTAACAAGTTTTGATTGCTGCTGTGATAAAGCAAACATTGCTTTACGCAAAGCATCTCCTTCCAGACAACCGCCACTTATAGCGCCGGTTAATTCTCCATGATCCGTTACAAGCATTCGTGCACCAGGACGGCGGTAAGAGGAACCATTCAAATGTACAACGGTGGCCAATGCCGATTTTTTTCCGGCCTCTATAGCCCTATCATAAGCTCTTATTATTTCACGGATATCATTCATAGTCTACATGCCTTACCAGAAAAGAAATTATCCTTACATTCCAGGTCAATGAGTTTACATTTAATTACGTTAAAGGAACACAACAGAAAAATCGGAAAAATAATTCCGTGAATACGGTGAAAAGTTGTATTTGCTTCGTTTTTAACTATTATTTCTATAATAATTTATCTGTAGTAATGGGAAGATCCCTGACCCGTTTTCCTGTAGCGTGATATACCGCATTTGCAATAGCGGCCGTAATCCCGGTAATGCCAATCTCGCCTGCTCCTCTCGCACCTACCGGGCTTATATACTGATCTGGTTTATCGATGAACTGTATATCAAATACAGGCATATCAGCATGTACGGGAATGAGATAATCAGCAAGGTCTTTCGTAACAATGCGTCCGTTTACCGGATCATAAACACTACCTTCCATCAGCGCCATACCAATACCAAAAATTGCGCCTCCCATGATTTGGCTCTTTGCAGTTTTATAATTCAGGATTCTGCCAACGTCCATGACAGTTACTATCTTATCAACTTTTACTTTGCAGGTGGCAGGATCAACCAATATTTTTACAAAATGCGCACCAAAAGAATGAAAGGAAATATTTTTTCGATCCAATCCTTCATCCTGTTTTACAAAAGGATTATCCCTGCTTTCATTTTTTGATTTGTCTTTTCCTTCATCGCCTTCTGACCCGCCTTCTTTTGAAACCGGCTTAGCTTCTGTCTTTTGATTTTCCCTCGTTGAAACATTTGTGGTG
Source organism: Chitinophagaceae bacterium (assembly GCA_036494065.1). Taxonomy (GTDB): domain Bacteria; phylum Bacteroidota; class Bacteroidia; order Chitinophagales; family Chitinophagaceae; genus VBAU01. The sequence continues at coordinate 2,359 of DASXOT010000475.1, read as the reverse complement.
ATTTGCGTTTCAACCAGGTCTTTTTTATTTCTTATAAGAATTTGAGAGTAAGTTTCTCCTTTCGAACGATCGCTACTTAAAAATAATTTTCCATTATCAGCCATTATTGAATCTTCCGGCTGATTATATAGTGGTGATCTTTTATCGGCAATAGCCAACCTGATAACTTTACTTTTAACGGTCAAACCTGCTGCACGAACAGCAGGCCCTGTAGTCGCCATTGTTTGCGATCCTCCGGAATTCGGTCCTTGCGGATAAATGGTATCGCCTAGTTTAAATTCGACTTTATCAACCGGCAAACCCAACGCATCCGCCAACACCTGCGCCATTACAGTATAAGTGCCCGTGCCTATGTCTTGTGTACCGCAGGCGGCTACTGCATGTCCATCCTGGTAAAGTTTCAAACCCACCGTTGCTTTGCTGCGGTTGGCCGGATAAGTAGCAGTCGCCATTCCGTAACCCACCAAATAGTCGCCTTCTTTTGATACACCCGGCCTATTATTGCGCTGAGCCCATCCGATGGACTTCGCTCCTTTTTCATAACATTCCCTGAGATTTTTTCCCGACCATTCATGACCATCATCAGGATTTTTTTCAGCATAATTTAGAAGCCTTAGCTGTAAGGGATCCATGTTAAGTTTATATGCCAGTTCATCCATGGCGACCTCAAAAGCGTAGGTTCCGGGCGCTTCTCCCGGTGCACGGGTGGGGCAGGGCGTACCCTTATTAAGACGCACGAGCCGTTGTGTAATCTCAAGATTAGGCGAATCGTATAACATTTTTGTAGCAATGCCTGCTGTTTCAACAAATTCATCTACAAAAGATGTTTCTGAAATAGTATCGTGCCGGATAGATTTTAGCTTTCCTGATTTATCTGCTCCCAGTCCTATTTTTTGAATAGTAAAAGAACGTCTACCTGCACAGGTAAACATTTGACCTGTTCGTTGTAATACAATTTTTACGGGCCGGTTCACCAATTTTGCTGCCATCGGCGCCAATATGGAATTGGCCCACATGAAACCCTTGGAACCAAAACCTCCTCCGATAAAAGGGGATATCAAACGCACTTTTTCTTTTGGGACACCAAGCATGCCTGCTATTGCCGCGCGGTTACCATAAACAGATTGTGTGGCATCATATACTGTTAGCTGATCCCCATCCCATTCTGCAAGGGTGGCATGTGGTTCTATGGGATTATGATGATAAACAGGTGTGTTGTACGTTTCTTCAATAGTCACTTCCGCTTCGCTCATTCCTTGGGCTGCATCGCCACGTTTTTTTTGCACCTCTGCACCTCCCAATCCCTTTTCAGGCATATACAGTTCAGCGCCGGGCTGATGAAGATCAATCAATGCGGGCTCTTCATTGTATGCAACATTTATTAGGGAAGCGGCATGTTCTGCAATTTCAAAACTCTCAGCAATAACTACTGCGATATGCTGTCCGTTGTAAAATATTCTTTCACTTTGCAAAGGGAGTAGATCTTTCTCTGAAAATTTTCCGCTTCCGGGGTCATCATTGCTTGCTAATTGGTGAAGACTCATGGCATTTTTATAAGTCATGACATCAAGTACCCCTTTCAGCGCTTTTGCAGCGGAAACATCAATGTTTTCAATATGACCGTTGGTAATGGTGCTTTGCACGGTAACACCGTACGCAATATTCTTTACAGGAAATTCTGCAGCATAAGTAGCTGTCCCCGTTACTTTCAATTTGCCATCTTTGCGGTCAACAGGTTGACCGATTATCGCTGTCATATTAACCTCCTGTATTTTGTAATGCCCGGATGATTATTCTTTTTGCCAGCGGTGTTTTAAAAGCGTTGTATTTGTATGTTTTTGCATTTTTCAATGCTAAATCGGCAGCAAAAGCATACACTTCAACGGCCGGCCTTTTTCCAACAAGTGATTGCTCCGCTTCGATTGCACGCCAGGGCTTAGTTCCTATTCCACCCAACGCAATGCGGGCATTTTTAATAGTGCCATTGCTTATCTCCAGAGCAACTGCCGCAGATGCCAAAGCAAATTCGTAAGAGCTGCGGTCGCGTATTTTCAGATAAGTAGAGTTGGAAGCAAATGGCAAAGCCGGAATTTCTATATGAGTTATAAGTTCTCCCTTTTGCAGCGTATTCTCCTTTTGCGGGGTATTACCAGGCAATGTATGAAAATCTCCAAAAGCAATGGATCGCTCGCCACTGATCCCCTGCACATATATCACTGCATCCAATGCAGTGAGAGCAACACACATGTCAGAAGGATGAGTAGCAATGCATTGGTCGCTTGTGCCCAATATTGCGTGAATACGATTATAGCCATTAATAGCAGAACATCCTGATCCCGGTTGTCTTTTATTACAGGGG
>DASXOT010000474.1:0-3979 GCA_036494065.1 Chitinophagaceae bacterium | reverse complement strand
CAAAAAATCGTAGAAGATGGTTTTATCTACTATGTTGATCCGTCTGTTTTCAATATTTTCTCTTTTGAATTTGAAAAGGGCTCGCCATCGGCGGCTTTCACCCAACTTAATGACGCCGTTGTTACACATTCAACCGCAGTTAAATACTTTGGTAACGAAGATCCCATTGGTAAATCATTCCATTATAATGATGAAGACTATGTTGTAAAAGGAGTGCTTAAGGATGTTCCCGTCAACTCACATATTCAATTCCATTTTCTATTCAATTTTAACAAGTATATACAGAGCACTGGTGGAGCAGCGAATACCAGTTGGGGATGGAGTGATTTCTATACCTACATTTTATTAAGGCATAGTACAGACATTGACGCTTTACGTGCGAAGATGCCTGCTTTTGCTCAACGTTACATCGGAGATGATATGAAGGAGCATGGATATGTCAATTCTTTTCAGCTACAGCCCCTGAAAGATATTCATACGCGCTCTGATTATGATTACGAAATGCCCGGTAGCGGTAACCTGTATTATTTAAAATATCTCGGTATAGCCGCATGCCTGATACTCGTGATAGCGCTGATCAACTATGTAAATCTCTCTACAGCGCGGTCGCTGGAGCGCGCCAAGGAAGTGGGTGTTCGCAAGGCAATTGGTGCTCGCAAATTTCAGCTACTAAAACAATTCCTTTCGGAAACATTTCTGATAAACCTACTGGGAATCATTGCCGGCTATTTTCTTTTCAAGTGGCTACTCCCTCAATTTTCCCATCTCATTGGCCGAAACGTAACCGATCTGCAAAAACCAGGCTGGCAATTCTGGATAGCGGCATTTTCGGTTTTTTTCATTAGCACTTTATTGGCCGGTTTCTATCCAGCGTTTGTACTATCGTCTTTTCACCCCATGCAAACACTAAAAAGTATTGTGAATGTTGGAGGAATAAAAAGAAATAGAAGCTTTTTGCGAAAATCGCTGGTCGTGCTCCAGTTTACCGCTGCAATTGTTTTAATAGCGGGATCTATTGGTTTCTATCGCCAATTGCTGTTTATGAGCAAGCGAGACCTCGGAGTCGATATCAAACAAACACTTGTGCTCAGGCAAACAGTCAATCTCGATAGTAGCAGAACAGCAAGCGTTGAATCTTTCCTAAATGATCTGCAAAACATTCCCGGTGTCCAAATGGTGACTGCTTCAACAGATGTTCCGGGGAATGAAGTTGGTGGATCGTCAGATTTCAAATTGATTTCGTCAAATGAGGGCAAACGTTGCAGAGTTTTTGGCATCGATGAAAAATTCATCCCGGACTATGGACTGTCGCTTGCTGCCGGGAGAAATTTCGATAAAGACAAACCTGAATCAGACGACACCGCGCAAGTAGTAAGCCTGATCCTCAATGAGACCGCCGCAAAAGTGTTGGGTTTTACAAAACCAAACGATGCAATAAATCAATTGATTCATGGAGCAGGACATACTTGCAAAGTTGTAGGTGTACTCCGTGACTATCATCAACAGTCGTTGCAATACAACTACGATCCTATCGTGTTTTACCCGGAGCAATTGAGAAATATGTCAAGTTTTTCGATGAAACTGAAAACGTCTGATCTGCAACAGGTACTATCCCGGTCAAAACTGGTATGGAGCAGCAGGTTCCCTGAAAGCCCCTTTGAATTCTTTTTTTTGGATAATCATTTCAACGAACAATACAAAAACGATCAGCTATTTTCCACCATCCTTTGGTGGTTCACAATGCTGGCAATAATTGTCGCGAGCCTCGGATTGTTTGGTTTGTCGCTTTATACTGTTGCCAGGAGAACGAAAGAGATAAGCGTGAGAAAGGTACTGGGAGCGTCTGTATTCCAAATAGCGACAATGATCACCAAGGATTATCTAATGCTTGTGCTGATCGCAGGGCTGGTGGCTGTTCCAGGCGCATATTTTCTTTTAAAGAACTGGCTAAATGATTATGCATTTCATATTGACATTGGCGTGTGGTTTTTCCTTTTTCCGTTATTACTGATTACTGCAATTGCTGTGGTGACAGTATCGTATCAATCGGTAAGAGCGGCCATTGCTAACCCGGTAAAAAGTTTACGATCGGAATAATAGAACCAGGATTGACAGGATTTAAAGAAGAGTATCATGAAACACAAAACTGAGTATAAGTTAACCAACCTATGAACCTCAGGTCCTGTAATATGCAGCTTGTAACTAAAACATATCGCTCGGAGCTCAAGGCTCACGGCTAAATTTTTTTTATGATCAAAAACTATTTGAAAACCGCATGGCGAAGTCTCTGGAAGAACAAGACATCTTCCGGGATCAACATTGCCGGCCTGACAATCGGTCTAACGTGCTGTATTCTGATAGCACTATACATTCAGACCGAGTTAAGCTATGACGATTTTGAAGCGAAGGGCAACCGGATCGCGCGAGTGATCATGGAGTACCAGTTCGGCGGAAGCAGCGCACCTACCAAAGGGAACTTTACCAGTGTGCGCGTAGCGCCGGTGCTGAAACGAACGTTTCCCGAAGTGGAATCAGCAGTTAAAATGCAGATGTATTCGCAGGTAGTTCGCTATGAAGATAAACTGATTGATGAGAAAAATTTCTTGTATGCCGACTCTACCTTCCTTGATATTTTTTCTTTTAAATTACTCCATGGCAATCCGCATTCCGTTCTCAATGCGCCTTTCAAGGTTGTTCTGACAGAATCGTCTGCAAAAAAATATTTCGGCGCTGAAAACCCAATTGGAAAATCTTTACATGTAGGAAATGACAGCAATCTTTACCAGGTCACCGGTATTGTGGCTGATTGCCCATCCAATTCGCAAATACAATTTAATTTTCTTGCGTCATTTTCTTCTCTTGGCATAACAAAGGACTATGAAGATTCCTATTCCGATGCGAACTATGTAACCTACTTGCTCCTGAAGGATAAAAATTCAATTGCCGGCCTGCAGGCAAAATTGCCTGCTTTTATGAAAAAAGAAATGATTGGCCAGGGATGGTCGGTCAATATGTATTTGGAGCCCTTTGTAAAAATCCATTTGCATTCACCTTACGATGCCTTTGTACCCAATACCAGTATTACTTATATATATATTATTGCCGCCGTCGCTTTGCTGATCCTTATTATAGCCTGTTCAACTTATATCAATCTAAGCACTGCCCGCTCTATTGAAAGAGCAAAAGAAGTTGGTGTACGAAAAGTGATCGGCGCCGAAAAACAACAGCTTTTCTGGCAATTTATTGGGGAATCCGCATTGGTTTGTTTTGTTTCTGTTGCATTAAGCCTCGGTCTTGCGACTTTATTATTATCATCCTTCAACCAACTTATCGGCAAAACAATTTCCATCTCTTCACTTTTTTCTTTGCCATTTTTTTTATTTTCTCTTATAATAATAGTCTGTGTAAGTCTGCTCGCCGGTAGTTACCCGGCTTTGATCCTTACCAGTTTTCAGCCAGTGAGAGTTTTGAAAGGCGCATTCAAAAACTCCAACTCGGGACAACTGCTGCGAAAATCATTGATCGTTTTTCAGTTTGTGATCTCCGTATTTCTCATCATCGCCACTTTTATTATACAAAAGCAACTTTATTTTATCCAGCATGCGAAATTGGGTTATGATCGTGAACATGTGCTGGTGCTTCCCATGGATAGCAAGATGCTTGGCAATGTTGATCTCATCAAGCAGGAGTTTGAATCGGTGCCTGGAGTGATTAGTGCTGCCCGTTGTGTGCGATCACCGGTCGAGGGTGGCGGCGGGTATAACATGCGCTCTTCTACCATGCCGGAAGATCAGGAAATGAATGTAGTTGCAAATCCTGTCGACGACGATTTTGTCAGGACAGTTGGTTTGCAAATTGTAGCCGGCTCGGATTTCTCACACCAGGATATCAAGGATGCGTCCTCCACAAATGACTGGTCAAAAAATCTCTATCATTTTATTTTAAATGAATCAGCAGCCAAACAGTTGGGATGGACACC
>DASXOT010000473.1:0-3036 GCA_036494065.1 Chitinophagaceae bacterium | reverse complement strand
TTTTTGTGAATAAATATTTGTTAAGGCTAAGTATCCCCAGCGCCGGCAGTAGCATAGCTGTCGCCGGTTAAATATATATTTATGGAGTTTTTTGCCGATGAGGTTTCACCCGTCTACGACCGCGGAAAATAACAAACATGAAACTTCTTGTTTCAAAACGAAATATCATCAAACTCTTTAAATGGCTTGGAATTTCTCTCGCAGGCCTTGTCATTTTATTCTTTGCGCTCAATTGGATATTCCCGTTGCCCGATAAAATCGAATACTCAACGATAGTTACCGACAATAAGGGTGAAGTAATCAATGCTTACTTAACAAAAGATCAAAAATGGCGGATGAGAACTGAATTGAATGAAATATCTCCGCTGCTTCGCAAAACGATCGTAGCAAAAGAGGATAAATATTTTTATTCACATCCCGGTGTAAATGCTTTTGCAGTGGCAAAAGCTTTCTTTAAAAATATTTTCCGCATGAAGACTACCTCGGGAGCGAGTACCATTACCATGCAGGTAGCAAGAGCCCTGGAACATCGTAAAAGAAATATCTGGAGCAAAACCATAGAAATGTTCAGGGCATTTCAACTCGAAATGAAATACAGCAAGAATGAAATCCTGCAGATGTATCTCAACCTTGTCCCTTACGGAGGTAATATCGAAGGAGTAAAATCTGCTTCTATTCTTTATTTCAATAAGAATCCCGATCACCTGTCATTGGCAGAGATCACGGCCTTATCCATTATTCCAAATCGACCCTCCACGTTGGTGATGGGTAAAAACAATGTTCTTATCGTCCAGGAAAGAAATAAATGGTTAAAGCGATTTGCTGATGAGAAGGTTTTTACTCAAAAAGAAATCGAAGACGCACTAGCGGAACCCCTGACAGCCTCAAGAGGAACGGTACCTCACTACCTTCCTCATCTTTCCTACAAATTAAAACAAACGGGGGGCGATATCATTCGGACGAATATTATAATGAACACGCAGTTAAAAACAGAGAAACTAGTAGAGGACTACGTCAGAAATTTAAAATTGAGAAATATCAGGAATGCCGCGGTGATTGTCATCGACAATAAAACACATAAAATAATTACTTACCTGGGCTCGTCGGATTTTCATGACACTACTGATGGTGGCCAGGTAAATGGCGCCGCTGCTGTTCGTGAACCGGGCAGCACATTAAAGCCACTGCTTTATGGATTATGTATTGATGCCGGCCTCGAAACGCCTAAAATGGTTGTTACCGACGTGGGCGTAAATTTCGCCGGATATGCACCGGAGAATTATGATAAAAAATACAATGGATATGTAACGGTCGAATATGCTCTTGAGCATTCACTTAATATACCGGCAGTAAAGAGTTTGCGAATGTTAGGAAAGGAAAAGCTGGTTCAAAAATTAGCAGCATGCGATTTTAAGCAGATTAAAAAGGATCAAAACAAATTGGGTCTATCGATGATATTGGGTGGATGTGGAGCATCTCTCGAGGAGTTGACCGGTTTATTTTCTTCTTTTGCCAACGAAGGAGTCTATATCTCCCCATCCTATTTGCAGAGCGACACGAATTCCAGGAAAGTAAGACTAATCAGTCCTGCCGCCAATTATATGATCACCGACATTTTATCGAGGATCAATCGTCCTGATTTTCCATTGAATTGGCAAGCTACTGAACACATGCCGAGGATTGCATGGAAAACAGGCACCAGTTATGGCAGGCGCGACGCATGGAGTATTGGCTTCAATAAAAACTATACTGTGGGCGTATGGGTGGGAAATTTTTCCGGTGTAGGTGTGGCTGATCTCAGTGGTGCAAATGTAGCAACCCCCCTCCTGTTTAAAATTTTCAATACAATCGACTACGACAATGACCAGGAATGGTTCAGTCTCCCCGCAAATTGTGAACAAAGAAAAGTATGCAGTGAAACCGGCCTGTTGCCCGGTGACCATTGCACCAATATTGTAATGGATTATTTTATCCCGTTGGTTTCATCCGCAAAGCAATGCGATAATTGGCAAGAGATCATGGTAAGCCCTGATGAAAAAATTTCTTATTGTAGAAATTGTGTTCCAGAAAATGGATATAAAAAGAAATGGTATAAAGTCGTTGACCCCCAAATGCAGGCATGGATGGAAGAAAATAAAATTGCGTATGAAAAAATCCCTCCGCATAATCCCAATTGCGAAAAGATTTTCAAAGAAGGACTGCCAGATATCACCTCACCGGTGAACAACACCGAATACCTGATTAGCAAGAAAGACAAAGAACCTATTCAACTAATTTGCAAAACACCCGGCGACGTAGCAAAAGTTTATTGGTACATCAACAACAAGTTTTATAAGGCCAGTGATGTCGGCGAAAAACAATTCTTTGTTCCTGACGAAGGACCTGTAAAAATATCCTGCACAGATGATAAAGGAAGAAACAGGGATATCTGGATCAAAGTGACCTATGTGAGTTTGTAGAATGAACCACGATTTGCTGGTTGAACAAGGATTTATGGGAGAAATAGGGATTATGCAAGGCTGGTTTGAAATATAGAACTACGATTAACAGGATTAAAAAGGATTTACTGGATAAAAGGGATTCGTCAAAAATTATCGGGATTAATGGGAACACCAGATTAAAATTTTGCTCCCATTTACACACTATACTCCAATTTATCAAATAGTATCAATGGCGATAAACTCAAGAGTTTCCTTAATTTCCTTATAATCCATCTTAATTCTAAATCGTGGTTCTCTCTTTCCTTACGGATAAATGCACTCAATCACATCATCCCCCATAAATTTACCACCCGGATATCCTGCTGTGTAATCGAGATTGATCCAGGTATTTCCCTTTTCATCCTGGTGGTAGTGAATGGTTCTGCCGTAACTCTCGTCGGGGAATAATTTTTCATGAATAAGTTTACTGATATGCTCCAGGTCTCTTTTGCTGCCGATTAAGAGTTCGGGATAGATATGACCTTCTGTATAAACAAGGCGTGGCGTACCTCCGATAGATTTGACGCAGGCGGCCATTAAAATTGAATGATCATCG
>DASXOT010000472.1:0-5946 GCA_036494065.1 Chitinophagaceae bacterium | reverse complement strand
CGCTCTTTCAATTTCCGGCGGTGCAATTGCAAGGGTTGGATAATATTTTTTAAAGGCTGTATAGAGCGCCATCACTCGTTTGGGCAAAATAGTATCGCTATGTCCACTCAGCTCCATGGTACCACCGATCCTCAACCAGCGATCGATTGGTGTGGTAGCGGCTCTATCATCAACAAGAATAGAAGGATATTGAAGATTTTTTTTAAGATCATTATAAACGAAGCTGTATCCTTTTCCCGGTTGCATGAGTATTTTGAGGTCCAGTGTTTTTGCCAATTCGGACATCCATGATCCATTGGCAATGATCACTTGATCGGTGGCGATGGCATCTTTATTTGTGATGACAGAAGTAATTGTCTCATCTTTCACGAATGCTTTTACTTCAGTGTTCAGGAAAAATTTTACACCTGAATTGTCGAGCGAATGATGCAGGCAATGCATGAATTCTGTGGAGCTGATGTGACAGTCGTCAAGGTATAACACGCCGCCGGCAACATCTACCTCTACATCCGGCTCAAATCCCTGTACTTCTTTGCTGTTACAGATGAGAGTCCTTAGTCCCAATTTTTCGGCGTCAGCCGAAAGGTGTTTTTCATGTTCTCCCGTTGCTGGACTTTTATAGAGCATCCAGCAACCTCGTTCAAGCATTGTAAATGATCCATTAAATTCCTTTTTCAAATCAGTCATCAATTCACGGCTAAGCTGAAGTAAGTTATTTAACGGCGTTATGTTCTGATGCATAGTGGCGGCATTGGATTTTTTCCAAAAAGCCATTCCCCACTGCAAAAGATCCCAATTCAATCTTGGCTTTATATAAAATGGAGAAGATGAGCTGAGCATCCATTTCAATCCCTGGCTTACAATACCAGGTGAGGCAAGTGGCGTAAAATGGCTGGGTGAGATATAACCCATATTGCCAAATGAGCAACCATCGGTAATATCATTCCGGTCAATGACAGTTACTTCGAATCCTTCTTTGTTTAAATAATACGCGCAGCATAAACCAACAACTCCAGCTCCTATGATTGTTACATGCATATCTGTCAACTGTGTACTCACAACGGTACTCACCCGCATTTGTCAAGGATTTCACCCTTTTGCCACGAGTTTCACCCGTTATTAAAATTAGCAACTATCATCTATCCACTATCTCACACTTTCGGTAAACTATACCCATTATGGTATTCCGAAGCGAGATATTTATTCGCCTCTTCGTCGGTAAATTTATTTGAACTAGCATCCCAGAAAACTTTCTTTCCCATAATAAATGCAATGTTTCCCATGTGGCAAACAGTCGCTACATGTGCCGCAAGGCTAACAGGACATTTTAAATCTTCCATTTTTCTCGAACGAACTGTATCAATAAAATTTTGCGTGTGCAACGCTACTCCATCATCTGTTCTTTTCTGCCTTGCTACAGCTTCCATCATATTTTTTCCATTGATGATTTCAGGAATCACTTCCCAGCCGCCGCGATCAACAACCAGCGTTCCATTATTGCCAATAAATGCTACCCCATGATCGCGTTCATAAGGACCATCATTAATTCCAGTCGCATGCTCCCATAGCATGTTGAAGCCATTGAACTCGTAGACCGTTGTTAGCGTATCCGGGGTTTCTTCCGCATCATCAGGAAAAGCAAATTTGCCTCCACTCGCCATGATGCTCTTAGGAACTGTTGCATTGGCGCCCAGCAATGCATAATCGATCATGTGCACGCCCCAGTCAGTCATTAGCCCGCCGGCATAGTCCCAATACCATCTGAAATTAAAATGGAACCTGTTAGGATTGAAAGGACGCTTTTTTGCAGGGCCCAGCCACATATCATAGTCAACTCCTGCAGGCGCATCACTATCGGGCATTACTGGCACAGGTTTCATCCAACCCTGGTACGCCCATGCCTTTACTAATCTCACATTCCCCAACTTACCCGAACGTGCAAAATCCATCGCATCCTGGTAATGTTTATTACTGTGCTGCCACTGACCAACCTGTACTACCCGATTATATTTTTTTTGAGCGGCTACCATTGCAGTACATTCAACTATCGATTTACCAACTGGCTTCTCGCAATAAACATCTTTGCCTGCTTCACACGCATCAACCATTATCTTACAGTGCCAGTGATCGGGAGTAGCGATCAATACAGCATCCACATCTTTTAACTCAAGCACCTTGCGGTAGTCTCCAAAGGTTTTGATTTTCGATGTGTCTATTCCCATTTTTGACAGGTCGGCCATCCTTGTGCTCAACACATTTTTGTCAATATCGCAGAGAGCAACGAGGTTAACGCCCGGATGTTTTACCAATGCACTGAGGTCAGTAAAACCCATCCCGTTAATTCCGATAGCTGCGAGGTTAATTTGATCGGAAGGGACCATTCTGTTCTTAAAAATGGTAAACGTTTTGTTATTGAAGGATGACAAAACAAAGCCTCCCGCTGCAAGTGCCGAGGCATTTTGTAAAAATTTCTTTCGTGATGACATGGTGAATAGTTTAAGGTCGAAATTTTCTAATAAATTCAAAATGCAAAATTAAAAATTCAAAAACAAAAACTGTCTATAAGTCGTAGGTTTAAAATTTTTGAATTTTAAAATTATGAAAATGAAGTAGCGATCGTACAACCCAAAAGTCAACAACTCAACTGGGCAAAATGACCTTTTTTTGCATTTTCCATTTTGAATTTTGAATTTTGAATTTTGAATTTCTAATAGTTCCCTCCATCTTCATATTTCGACGCGTAATTGATCTTTATCTCTTTGATCTTTGTCGGTAACCACACCTGCATATCATTTGCGCCGCGATTTGCCCAGCAATAGTAGGGAATAGCTGTGATCTTTCTGTTCTCAATTTTGATACCGTCGCCATTTTCGTTCGCTATCACCGAAGGCACCTCGGCCTGGAGGGCAACGACCGATTCGTCCAAAACTTTATAATCGACACTAGTAAAATTAGTATTAGATGGAAGGATCAAATTCCACACATTCTGTTTGTTGTCTGCTCCCTCTACGCAATACACAAATGGACCACGCTGCAAAGCAATCCTGTCATTGTCCATTTTTACTTCTCCTTTTGCATTGATTTTTTCGATCTCCATAGGGAAATTAAACTCAATAATATCTCCCTTTTTCCAATCCGTTTCCAGTACCGCATAACCATTCTGAAGTTGATAACCGGCCGTTTTACCATTGACTGTGATCGCAGGATTGAAACTGTGATTATCATGTGTCATGTACAAATTTCCGGGAACAATTTTTCCCTGGGTCCATCCTGGAATGCGGATATAGACCTTGAACTTTTCTTTCTTTGAAGGATCAATATTTAATTTCATTTTCCCATCCCAGGGATAATTAGTTTCCATTTTCACAGCCAGGTCCGCATTTCCCATTTTAATATTGGTATTGCTGCTTACAAACAAATTTACCCAAAGGCCATCGTTGCTTTTGCCATAAATATAATTGCCGACGGAAGTCACGAGCCTTGCGATATTCGCAGGACAACAAGCCGTTCCGAACCATTCCCTTCGTTGATTCTGCCCATTCGAAGCAAGAACGTTGTCATAAAAAAAATGATCGCCGCTAAGGCTCAAACCATCTAATGCTCCATTGTATAAACTTCTTTCCAGCACATCAATATATTTACTGTCGCCTGTCAGCTGACACATTCGCTGATTCCATAACACCATTCCGACGCTCGCACAGGTTTCGCAATACGCCTCTTCGTTTGGAAGATCATAGTCCTTGCTAAAACCTTCGTTATCGCCTGCTGAGCCAATACCACCGGTGATGTACATGTTTCGCTCAACCACATCTTCCCAAACTTTTTCCATCGCATTCATATATCCATTATCACCTGTATTGGCCGCCACATCGGCCGTACCGGTGTACAAATACATGGCCCGTACAGCATGCCCCGTAATTTCTGTTTGTTCTTTCACAGGCTTCAGGTCCTGCCAGTAGGCGGGAGTAAACCAGGTTTTGCCATATGTATAAATTCCACCTTTACCTCTCTGTTGTAAATACCAATCTGCCAATTTGAGATAGCGATCATCATTGGTTACTTTATATAGTTTAACGAGAGCCAATTCAATTTCTTCATGCCCACTAAACCATTTTTTATTTGCCAGGCGAAATGTTGAGTCAATGTGATTAGCCAGCCTCACTGCTACATTTAATAATTTTCTTTTACCGGTAACTCTATAGTAAGCAACAGCGGCTTCGATCAAATGACCGGCATTGTAATCTTCATGCGCTTCAATATTTGTCCAGCGTTGTTTGAGATCACGTAATGTAAAATAAGTATCGAGATAGCCGTCCGGCAATTGCGCAGCAGCGATTTTTTCAATCCATTCGTCAGCCTTTGCTTCCAACTCTGCATCGGGATGCGTTTTCAACGCATAGGCCATTGCTTCGAGTGCCTTGTATACGTCACTGTCATCATAGTATAGACCTTCAAATTTTTCACCGTCATTCCTGGCTACTTTTTCAAAATTGCGAATACGCGGAGTTTTTATTTCAGTTTGATAAATACAAGCTTTCATTGTTACCGTTGCTACCTTGTCGATCTTCGGCTTCCAGAAATTGTCGGTTATATTGACCTGGGAAAAATTGATAAATTCAAATTTCTCCAAAGGAGTTTGTGAAAAGATTTTCGCACTTGCCAAAATCGCGATGAATAGCAGGAGTTTCTTTCTCATGTCGTTTTAAATTAAAAAGTCGGAAGACAGCCGTGAGCTGCGAGCTGCGAGCTGCGAGCTTTGAGCTTTCTTAAAAATAAAGAGTCAACAAATAACCGAACTTAGTTAGCCCAAAAATTATTTTTCATTTTTCATTTTGAATTTTGAATTTACAAAACCTGGAACCCATAAGCATAAGGATCATCTTCCCTGTCAATTGAAATGGTATTGTGACCGTAGATTCTCGCCCAGCCTTCGATGGATGGTTTAATGGCGGGCTTCCCGCTGATCGTCAACTCTTCTTCAATTCGCCCCATAAATTTACTGCCAATGATGCTTTCATGAATGAACTCATCATTTTTTTTCAACTTTCCCTTTGCGTACCATTGCGCCATTCTTGCCGATGTGCCCGTTCCACAAGGTGAGCGATCAATTGCCTTATCGCCATAAAAAACAGCATTCCTTGCGGTAGAATTGTTGTCGATGACAGCACCCGTCCATAAAATATGAGTACAATAATTTATTGTAGGATCTTCCGGGTGAACAAATTCATATTTAGAATTGATATTCTTTCGCAATTCCCTCGCCCAGCCTATCAATTTGTCTACCGGGTAATTTTCTAATCCCCTGAAATTTTTTTGCACATCAATGATCGCATAAAAATTCCCCCCATAGGCTACGTCGAAAACAAGTTCTCCGAGCCCAGGGCAACCGACAGTTAGTTCGGAAGAATGGAGAAACGATGGAACATTGGTGAGCTTAACAGTTTTTACTTTTAAATTTTCCGATTTGTACTCCACCGTAACCAATCCCGCCGGCGCTTCCATTCTTACACAGCCATGCACCTTTGGTTTTACCAGGTTTTCTTCAATGGCAATGGTGATAGTTCCAATTGTACCATGACCACACATAGGCAGGCAGCCGCTTGTCTCGATAAATAAGACAGCAATATCATTTTTAGGATCGTGCGGTGGATACAAAATGCTTCCACTCATCATATCATGACCGCGCGGCTCAAACATGAGACCGGTCCTTATCCAATCGTATTCCTTTAAGAAATGCTGGCGTTTTTCGCTCATCGTATTTCCAACCAAAACAGGACCCCCGTCTTTCACCAGTCTAACAGGATTTCCGCAGGTGTGCGCATCGATACAGTGGAAAATGTGCTTCATTATGAGAATAAATATAATCCGGCAAGTCCAAAAGTACTAAGTACTGACTACCCGGTATCTGACAAATCATCGAGAAAGTGATTGGCAATTGTGAATGCT
>DASXOT010000471.1:0-9431 GCA_036494065.1 Chitinophagaceae bacterium | reverse complement strand
CTATTGGCGTTACAGTTCCTATTTCAACAAATCCAAATCCGAGGACGTCCAGTTCATTTAAATATCTCGCATTTTTATCAAAACCTGCACCGAGACCGACAGGATTGGAGAAATTCAAATTCCAAATCTCCAGTTTCAGATTTGCAGCTTGTGGCTCAAAGCTCATTGCCAGCAGTTTTTTGACGAATGGTATTCTACAAAAAAACCTGAGACAATTCATTGAAAAATAATGCGTCCATTCTGGTGGGAAAACGAAAAGAAGGCTGCGAATGGTTTTATACATAATCGCCTGCGAAGATAAATTAACTTTCACTGTTTTGGCCTGAAATAGAGAGTGTCTAACTTTGCTGAGTGAAGAACAGGAAGTACAAGTGAGTGACACAACAGGAGCTGAATAGAGTTACTAAAGCTGATAAAATAAAAATACAATTTCAATTATGCAGGAAGCTTATATAGTGGCGGGTTTCAGAACCGCCGTTGGCAAGGCGAAGCGCGGTGGATTTCGTTTTTACAGACCCGATGACCTTGCGGTTGATGTAATAAAGGGATTAATGGCGTCAGTACCACAACTGGAAGCCAAACGTGTAGACGATGTTATTGTTGGCAACGCCGTGCCCGAAGCTGAGCAGGGATTACAGGTAGGTCGCATTATTGCTGCGAGGGCATTAGGTTTTGACATACCGGGCATGACGGTGAACCGATATTGTGCCAGTGGATTGGAAACAATTTCTATTGCTACCGCAAAGATCCGGATGGGAATGGCCGATTGTATTGTCGCCGGTGGTACAGAAAGTATGAGTCTTGTGCCAACGGCAGGTTGGAAAACAGTTCCCGCCTATTCGATTGCCAAAGATGAACCGGATTATTATTTAAGTATGGGATTGACTGCTGAAGCGGTGGCGAAAGAATACCAGGTAAGTCGTGAAGCGCAGGATGAATTTTCATTTCACTCGCACCAAAAAGCAATCAGTGCGATTAAAAGCGGATATTTTAAGACTGGCATTTTGCCGATGAATGTAGAGGAAGTGTACCTGGATGAAAAAGGAAAAAAACAAAAAAGAAATTACATCGTCGATACGGATGAAGGACCGCGAGCCGATACTTCATTGGAAATATTGGCAAAATTGAAACCGGCTTTCGCTGCTAATGGCTGTGTGACAGCAGGCAATTCGTCGCAGACAAGCGATGGTGCTGCATTCGTAATTGTAATGGGTGAGAAAATGATGAACGAATTAAACCTTAAACCTATTGGCCGGCTAATTGCCTGTGCATCTGCAGGTGTTCACCCACGAATTATGGGTATGGGGCCGGTAGCGGCTATTCCGAAAGCGTTGAAGCAGGCTAACATGAATCTATCTCAAATTGACCTGGTTGAATTAAATGAAGCATTTGCTTCGCAGTCAATTGCCGTAATTCGTGAAGCCGGGTTAAATAATGAGATCGTAAATATCAATGGGGGAGCGATTGCATTGGGTCATCCGCTAGGTTGCACAGGTTGCAAACTCACCATTCAAATCTTAAATGACATGAAGAGATTGAATAAAAAATATGGGATGGTGACAGCGTGCGTTGGCGGTGGACAGGGGATTGCTGGTATAATCGAAAACATTGAATAAGAATAAGCCTCTGTGCGTTCTGTTTCTCTGTAGTGATTTTGCCACCGGGGCGCGGAAGGCACGCAGAATTTCAATAATTTTCAATTTTTCAGAGGATTAATGCTTGAACGGTCTTTTTTTGATCATGCCTCCCCTCGTGTCCTTAATGCTGTTCATTACTACAAAGGCATTGGGATCTATCTTTTCGATCTCCGTATTTAGTTTGCTGATTTCGAGTCGCGTGATCACGGTATAAACGATGTCGATTTCATTGATATGCCCATGTGTTCCGTAGCCCCTTTTTCCTTTGTACACAGTTACACCGCGTCCCAGTTTGTCAATGATCATTTGCCTTATCTTATCATTATGCAGCGAAACAATAGTAACACCAGTGTATTCTTCAATGCCTTCAATGATGAAGTCGAGTGTTTTGGATGCAGCCAGGTAAGTCAACATTGAATATAAAGCTGTTTCGACTGAAAGGAGATAAACGGCAGCCGAAAAAATGATTACGTTAATGATAATGATGATATCCCCAACTTTTGTAGCGAGTTTGCGACTGACAAGGATCGCGAGGACTTCTGTTCCATCCAGAACGGCACCGCCTCTTACCGACAAACCGATGCCGGCTCCTAAAAAAAATCCGCCAAATACAGACACTAAGAGTTTATCGTGGGTGATCTCAGGAAAATGAACGGTAGCAATCACAATTGCCAATCCCGAAATGGCAATCGCAGCTTTGATGGCGAATTGCCGGCTGATAACATTAAGTCCAAGAACCAGGAATGGAACGTTAATGATGACTAATAAAACAGAAAGGGGAAGAGAACTTAATTCAGTTATCAACAGCGAAATACCCGTAGCGCCGCCATCGATAAATTTGTTAGGAAGCAGGAAACTTTCCAGCCCGAACGAAGCAGATGCAATTCCCAATGCGATCAAAAATATATCCCGCAAAAAAGTAAGTGTCATTATCCGTAGTTCACGAAAACCCCTGGCGATCTCTATTGGGGTATAGGAAGGCTTCTTCGCAGGTTCTTTCTTTTTATGCCTGAGAACAGTTTGAATAACGATTTGTGTGAGGAAGGCATTCATCGCTGCAAATCTCCGTTTTTTGCGGAGATTGGTACAACATTAAAAAGGACAGCCTAAACTAGTGTGTCTGCTATGTTCCTATGAGTAAAAATCGAGTTTAAGCGCCCTCAAATTCCAGATCATTTTCCGGGAATCTTTCTTTTAATCCTGCCTCCAGGATAAAATAATCGCAAGCTTTTTTCAACACATGGAAACAAAGGCTGCACATAAAAAAAAATTGAAAAAGTTCTGCGAGATCTGCGGAAAAAAATT
The DNA here is from genome assembly GCA_036494065.1 of Chitinophagaceae bacterium. Classification (GTDB taxonomy): domain Bacteria; phylum Bacteroidota; class Bacteroidia; order Chitinophagales; family Chitinophagaceae; genus VBAU01. The sequence continues at coordinate 6,489 of DASXOT010000471.1, read as the reverse complement.
CGCCCGCCAATTACGCAGATCGCAAAAAACTTTGAGATGTAAGAAAAATATTTGTCAGCCCCGGTTATTATCAGGGAACTTTCACCAACTTTAATACCTTACCTGTTGTGCCTGTGGGTCCTGTTTGCGATGAAACAGTCAGGTACAATTCGCCGGAATTATCCTGGCCAAATCCTTTTAAAAAATATCCAAGGTTGTTTGGAAAACTAGCTGGATTAATTTTATCGAAGCCCCAATCGGTTTGACCTCCTGGTGTAGTAATAAACAATTCGGCATCCGGTGAACCTGATTGCGAAAAGCTCCCGAATATATATTTTCCCTGGTATTCAGGTATGGCACTTCCACGATAAACATTGCCGCCAATAACAGTGAGCGCTCTGCCACCCGCAGGATTTGCCGCATTGCTGACGACAACAACCGGATCAATCAAAGGGTTATTCATATTATCAACAGAAGGACAGTTGGGCAACGTGGACGTATCATTTGCTGCGTTAAAGCAAACTCTTCCTTCCTTTATATTCCATCCATAGTTGCCGCCTTTTGTTACAAGATCAATCTCCTCATATAGTGATTGTCCTGCGTCTCCTACAATGAGATCATGGTTGCCGCCCATATCAAACGACATGCGATAGGGATTCCTGAATCCATAAGCATAGATTTCATCCAATCCATCTTTATCTACAAATGGATTATCGCCTGGAATGCCATAAGGTGTGCCGCTGTTTACATCAATACGAAGAATATTACCAAAAAAATTAGAATCAATATCCTGGCCATTACCGCCCGCATTTGGAGTGTACCAATCTGTGACATGACCCGGCGCTACATCATCGGCGCCACCACCGTCGCCTATAGATATATAAAGAAAACCATCCGGGCCGAATGTCAAAGTGCCTCCGTTGTGATTGCTTTCAGGATCATCTATATCGAATAATATTTTTTGCGTAGTCATATCAACGACATTGTCATTGCCGGCTGAAGTTTGAAATTCGGCTATGCGACTTAGATTGTTCCAACTATCAGATGCATCAGGGCCGCCTGCCCGGGGCGGCAATTGATAATAAACATAGAATTTGTGATTGGTGGCAAACTGTGGATGAAATGCCAGACCAAGTAATCCGCGCTCATCATAACTGGCAGAAAGTGCAACAAGCGACGAGCTAACATCAAAGAAAGGTGTTGGTAATTTATTTCCGGTGGAATCGATGATCCATATTTTGCCAATTTGATCGATCACGAACAATCGGCCGGTGTTATCGGGAGGAGCTACCACACCCAATGGCGAAGTAAAACCGTCTGCGATCTGCTTTAAATCTATTTTGGCATTGGTAACCGAATGGTCATTTTTTTTACATTGAACAAGAAATATACTTGCCACAATTAAGATGAAAACGACAGCAATGATTTCAACTGATTTGCTGACAATGGGTCGAATAGATATTTTCATACTACAGGCGTTAAATTATTAATCAATAAAAAAACTAATGAAAGACAATTAGTCCAGGTCGGCTCAGTAGAGAAGTGGGGATAGCCTGCGTGAATATTATATCGTGAATGAAAAAAGAAGGGTTGCTAGAGACAATCACGATTTGCTGGATTTAATAAGGGATTAATAGGAGATATTAATCTCTACTTTTTTATTATTTGTCATGGATGATAGATCTTCATCTTCCTATTTTTCCAAATCATCCTTCCAAATCATGTAAATCCTAGTTCTTTCTTTTTGTATTCTCCCTCACCTTAAACTTCACAATATTTTTAACGAGTGTTAAAGGGATGGGTTTGTCGATGGGAAACCGGATGGCACCTTTTGACGTTTTATAGCTTGAGAGTTCTTTTTTAAAAGCCTTAATCGGGGAAGCGGTAGGATAAAAACCAATATATTCCTTATTAACGGCGAACCATACAAGCATACCATTGAGTTTAAACCCTGGCATTTTATAACTGATCACTTCCTCGGCGCCGGGTGCTGACTTCCGTATTGCTTCTCTCAATCTCTCCAATATCTTCCGGATATGCAATGGAAATAAAGCGATGTATTCGTCGGTATTGGTAAAATTTGTCTTAGTATTCAACATGGGTCTTACATTTAAGTGAAGCAGGGATCAATGATAAAGCGAAAATGTTTTTAACGGACTGGAGCATACTATTCCAGTACATCGCACATGAAACCATTTTCCATGACAAGCGATATAACCTTCTCTGCGCAGAAGTTTTTGCCTTCCACCCGGAGGATCTTGTCACAGTCGTGCAGATCAAAATTTATTTTATTGCCGGGAAATTGCTCGAGCAACAGGTCTATGATCCTTTTCGCCTGGACAAATTCCCCGACATTGGTTTTAAATACTTCAATCATGATTTAAGATCATTTTGCAGGTGGTGTGCTATAATTGATCATCCATTGCACGCCGAACTTATCGGTAACCATTCCAAAATAAGCTCCCCAAAACATTTTAGCCATTGGCATATTTACCTTACCACCTTTTGAAAGGCCTTCAAATAATTTATTGGCCTCATCTTCGCTTTCCGTTTCAAGCGTGATGTGAAAATTATTACCCATCGTCAACGGATGGCCCATTGATTCAAGGGCATCGGTTGCCATTAAAATATTATCCTTTCCCAACGGCAATGAAATGTGCATGATCTTGTCGGCTTCATTTGCCGGTATCCTGTTGCTGGTATCCGGTGTGTCTTTAAACCGTTGCAAGGATGTAAATTCTCCTCCGAAGACCGATTTATAGAGATTAAATGCTTCTTCGGCAGTTCCTGGAAAATTTAAATAAGGATTGACTGTTTTCATCTTTAGTGATTTTGATTTTTTAAAATTTTATTTTCCTTTCCGTTTGAGACGATTGGTGATAAGCTAACAAATGCTGTTTCTTTTAAGTTTATTTTTTTTTATAGTGAAGCCCAATTACACCGGAGTTAAATCTTTTTTCAAACATAAGCTGCAAGTTGATCCGGTGGTAAATATTTTCAAACAAGGGTATTCCTTTTCCAAGGATTACTGGGTTCACATTGAATTTGTATTCATCGATCAAATCCCATTTCATAAAACTATGTGTAAGCCGGGGACTCCCAAATATGAGCATATCCCTGCCCGGCTGCTCCTTCAGTCGTTCTATTTCTTCAGGGATATTTTGTTTGATCAATCTTGTATTATTCCACGTCGCTGTATCTAATGTTTTTGAAAATACTATTTTGTCGATATTTTCAACCCATTTTGCATGATAAAGTTCCTGGCGGCTACTCGACGGATTGGTTAACACGGTAGGCCAGTAACTTTCCATCATCTGGTAGGTTATTCGCCCATACAGGGCCGTGTCTGTAGCTGAGGCAAGATCAATAGCATCCTGGAAAATTTCTTCATCCATAGTGATCCAATTCATTTCTCCGCTGGGGCCACTTACAAAGCCATCGAGCGAAACGTGCATAAATGATATTACCTTCCTCATAGTCGCTAATTGACGCTAATGTTGGCGAATTGGCGCTAATTAACACCCATTCGCATTCATTAGCGTTTTTATTTTCTCAAGTTGATGAATATGTCTTTGCGTATGATAAACTACGAAATATACGATCTCAAGTTTGGTTACTTCTCCAAATATGGGATGATTGATCAACTGAAAAAGGTCTTCATGCTTACATGCTGTAGTTATTATTTCAATTGAACTTTTCAGGTCGGACAACAGGTGATCTTTTTTGTATTGGTTCTGAGTTGGTAAAATAAAGGAGGGCGAACTCAGCTTTTTATCGAAGTCTAAAAAGATTGATTTTAGCTTTTCGGCACCTTTATCGGGCTCCCTTTCCGAAACCTGTCCTTTTATCTGTAAATCTTTCGCGATTCCCAGATTTGAGCGGGTTACATGTTCAGCAACCTGCCCAACTGTCCAACTTCCCGGATAGGGTATTGTATTTAACCCCCGCTCATCAAATGATAGAACCATCTCCAAAAACTCCGAAGTGGCTGCATCAAGTAATTCAAACAATTGCTCTGTATTTGTTGTACCTATCATCATAACATTCGCTTTTTAGTATTTTCTATTAGCGTTTTTAACAGGCAGACCAATGGGAAAATTTTTCACCCAAATTTCAAAAACCGGCAGATCATTTTCTATCTGACACATATTCATACCAACAAATATTAGTGGTTAATATTACCATCCATTAGCATGTTTTTCATTCGCACTCATTGGTGTTTGCCCATTCGCGTCCATTAGCGTTCTCACATTTGCGCTCATTTGTGTGAACACAAACTTACAATTGTTAAAAACCATATCCGGGGTGCAGATACGGCAATATGAGGGGTCGAGTGCGACACGGAGATTATATATATTTGTAAAAGAGTGATGAACGGCCTCAACCAATGCTTTTTATAACGAAACGAAAGCCAAATGAAACACGTATCAATCCTGATTCCCCGCGGTCATACAAGCCTGGTAAATATTGAGGGTACCCTTCAAATTTTGTCGGAGGTAAATACATTGCGTGTTGAAAGGGGAAATACACCATTATTTAAAATTCAGCTGGTGGGTCTTTCAAAAGAGACAAGTCAACCAAGTGGTTTATTTACCGTAAAACCCGACGTATTAGTTAAGGATGTGACAAAGACTGACCTTATCATTGTTCCTGCTCTGATGGGTGATCCAAGGAAAGCGGCTGAACTCAACCATGAATTCCTTCCATGGATCGCAGATCAATATGCGAATGGTGCCGAGTTGGCAAGTTTCTGCATCGGTTCTTTTTTCCTTGGGGCAACTAACTTATTGTCCGGAAGACAATGTACTACCCATTGGAGGTTTGTCAACGAATTCAGAAATATGTTTCCTGAAGCCAATGTGGTAGACGATAAGATCATGACAGAGGATGGTGGCATTTATACAAGTGGAGGCGCTTATTCTTATCTGAACCTGTTGATCTACCTGATCGAAAAATATGGAGGCCGCGAGATTGCTATCCTTATTTCAAAGGCATTCATGATCGATATAGATCGTATCAGCCAGTCTCCGTTTATTATTTTCCAGGGACAAAAAGAGCACGATGATGAGCCCATCCGGAAAGCCCAGGAATTTATTGAAAAGAATTTTCAGGAAAAGATCACGGTAGAGCAACTGGCATCTATGCATGCATTGAGTCGCAGGAACCTGGAACGCCGGTTTAAAAAGGCAACTTGCAATACTGTTACTGAATATATTCAACGTGTAAAAATTGAAGCAGCCAAGAAAAATTTTGAGAGCAGCAGAAAAAATATCAACGAAGTGATGTATGATGTAGGCTACATGGATACAAAAGCTTTTAGAACTACTTTCAAGAAAATAACAGGACTCTCACCTATTGAATATCGCAAGAAATATAATAGGGAACTAGCCGTTGCCTGACAGTATTAAGATTGTTTCGTTGCGGCCCTCATTGGAAAAATGTCGATAGTGCCAAGCTCCGTCGCCGGATCAGTGAATGCAAGTTGATTCGCCTCTTCTAGGTTGTTTGCCGCGATTACGGCCATTCCAAAGGTTCCTTTTGGATCCATGACAGGACCAAATACGATCAGGGTACCATCGTTTAGAAAAGGAGTCCAATACGCGATGTGCCTCTGCATGATACTTCTTTCCTCTTCCGACATCGTTGTCGCAAAGTCCGGGCGTGGTGGATTGAGTCGAATAAAGAAATGTTTTTTCTCAGAGTTCATACCGGAAAATATTTGTTATCACGCTAAGTAACTTACACAAAATATTTTTCTTGCCGCACCTGATTTACGTTGTGATCTTTGTGCATACTTTGCGTTTGTGACCTGGAATTAATTCTAAAATTGGAACATCCTTATTTATCTTACGCCTAAACTAAATGATATGATTAAATATATGTCGTTTCACAAGAAAAATAAAAACCACTCTGGCACTCCGGTTTTTTTTTATGTGAGGATTGTTTTTATCTTATTATTCATGCTTGGTTCTGTTCTCACGAACGCGCAGGGCAATTCAAACCCCGAAGCACTCAAAACATATCCAATATTATGGCAGCAGCATGCGGCAGAATACCGGGCTTTGTGCTACCAGGCATTCAATATAGCTCAACTTCGTTTAAATGAAATTCCCACCAAAAAGTTTAGAAAAGAAAAATTGGCGATCATTACTGACCTTGATGAAACGATTCTCGATAATAGTTACCAGGAGGCTCAACTGATCAAAGATAAAAAGCCGTATACATTTGAATCGTGGAAACAATGGGTCGGTAAATCCGCGGCTACTGCTGTTCCCGGCGCTGTCGAATTCTTGCAAGCAGCAAAGAAAAAGGGCGTCGCTATATTTTATATCAGCAACCGTGATACCGGTGATCTCGGAGCCACGCTGGTAAATCTTCAAAAGCTTAATTTACCCGATGCGGATTCAGCTCACGCATTATTTCTCACGAATACTTCTTCAAAAGAGGTCCGCAGACAAATTGTAATGACACAATATAATGTGATCATGCTGATGGGAGATAACCTCAACG
>DASXOT010000470.1:0-7344 GCA_036494065.1 Chitinophagaceae bacterium | reverse complement strand
AGAAAGAAAGGCCTGCTTCAATAGAAATATTTCTTTGCAAAGTAAATGCCTTTTTATGTCAAAGCGTTTCCAGGAGTGAGGTTACCTTGTTCTTTATAATATCTCTTATTTTTCTAAAATCGGTTTCGTTCATTTCTTTTGGATCGGGAATGTTCCAGTCAACAAATTTGTTTGCCGGCATCCACGGGCAGGCGTCCCCGCATCCCATTGTGACTACAATATCGAAAGGAGAAAATTGTTTTACATCGTCAAGCGACTTTGAATAATGGGTAGCCAGGTTGTATCCCAACTCTTTCATGGCGGCAATAGCCCTTGGATTTATTTTGCCGGAAGGATGCGAGCCCGCACTATACGCTTCTACATTGCTGCCCCCGATTATTCGTGCAAAAGCTTCGCTTATTTGAGAGCGATTGCTATTTTCTACACAGACAAATAATATTTTTTTCTTTGTGTTCATAGCTCTCTTCAAAATGAAAGAGGCGTTTTCATGCTGGGAAACGCCTCTCGTAATTTAACAGCAACCGAGGTCAACGATGTTGCCGCAACATCCGCTGTCACTACCGCAACAGCCCGGATCATTTTGATTTGTGTTCATGGCTCTACTATTTATGGTTAAAAATTTATGGCACCCGTTTCGGGTTCCTTCTCAGCAGCATTTAGCATTTATCTCCCTAAGTTTTTCAAAGAGTGAGTTGAAGTTATTGTTGAACTTTTCAAACTCTTTCCAATTTATGCAATAGCAGCTCCGCGGCCCTTCTGTTTCGCCGGTGATAAGCCCTGCATTTTTTAATTCTTTTAAATGCTGGCTTACGGTGCTTTGGGCCAGGGGCAGAACCTCTACTATCTCATTGCAGATGCATTCATTTCTCTTGGCCAGCAGGTGTAAAATAGCAATGCGTGCCGGGTGACTGATCGCTTTTGCAAAGGCAGCCAGCGATTGTTCTTTTGAGCTAAATTCTTCTTTTTTGTTCAACGCCATATTCAATCTATTATCGCAAATATACGATAAATATTGACAGAGAAAAAAATTTCAGCATTTTGAATACTAAGCGGAAACTTTCTTCTTTGTAATCGAAACAATTATGCCGCTGAGAATAATGCAGGATATTCCTGTCCAGGATACAATGCCGGGAAAGGAATCCCCCAGGGCCATCCCGATAAATACAGAAAAGATAATGTTGGCGTAGCCGAAAACAGACACGATAGAAGCTTTGTCCGCTCCGTAAGCTTTGGTGACGAAATATTGTCCTGCTAATGCGGCCAATCCAAGCCATAAAATGTAAATCCATTGAGCGCCGACTGGCCATTTCCATTCTATAAAGAAGAAATCGTCGTGGCGGATATGGGCGATTTGCCCCACGATCATAAACAGGGCGGGGATCAAAACACCGCAGAAAATAAATGAAGAGACGATCACTCTCGAGTCATAATATGGAGCCAGCTTGCCTAGCGTTATATAAGCAATGGCGGAAACAATACCCGACAACAATCCAATAGCATGGTATTGCCAGGGATAATGCATGTTGGGTTTATACACCATCAACATACCAATGAATCCGATTATAACAGCCAGTACGATCGCCAGGCCGTGGTATTCCCCGAAAAGTAAAAATGAAAACAGGGCAATGAACACTGCCGAGGTCAGATTGTAAGTCATTGCTGTACTTAAGGGCAAGTGCAAAACGCAATAAAGAAGGGTGTATAATGCCACCGTACCCATAAATCCCCTGAAGACCAGCCAGAGAAATTTTCCGCCGCGGCTGACTGCAGGTTTTACGATGAAAGCAGCAGTTAATCCAATTGCACCGACCATATTTCTAAAGAACACCAGCTGACCTGCATTAAAACTTTCTTTTAATAATTTAGCAGAGCCACCCATGAGCGAAAAGCCAAGAGCGGCCAATAACATATAAAAAATACCCTTGTATCGGTGGTGGACAATCATTTGATCTTTGTAAGCCTTTCTACAGCGGCTGCGAGTGTTTCATTTTGTTTTGCAAAACAAAACCGAACGACTTTATTGTCGGTTCCCGACCTGTAAAAAACAGAGACGGGAATCGTGGTAACGCCATACTCTTTTGTGATGCGAATTGAAAACTCTTTATCGGTTTCATCGCTGATCCGATCATACGAGCCACAAATAAAATAGCTACCATAACTGTTCAGCAGATTGAATTTGGTTTCTTTCATAAGACTGGTGAAGTAATCCCTTTTCTTTTGCATAAACGAGGCTAAGGACAGATAGGAGTCTTTGTTAGACAAAAATTTTGACAATGCAACCTGTGAGGGCGTGTGGCAGGAGAAACAATTAAACTGGTGCACCTTTCTAAATTCAGCCATCAACTCTGGCGACGAAATGCAGTAACCTAATTTCCATCCCGTGCAGTGATAAACTTTTCCAAATGAGAAACACACGAAGCTTCTCTCTGCAAGGTCGGGATATCTGAGAATTGACTGGTGCTGGATATTGTCGAATATTAGGTGTTCATAAACCTCGTCACTGCAGATAAAGATGTTTGTATCTTTTACAATCGATCGGAGTTCGCTTATGTCATTTTCCGATAAAACGGCGCCCGTAGGATTATGAGGAGAGTTAAGCATGATCATCCTTGTTTTAGGAGTGATCTTTTGCCGGACTTCATTCCAATCAATTTCATAACCGGGAAATTTTAAATCGATCAACACAGGAATAGCCCCATTTATCTCAACGTTTGGAATGTAACTATCATAGCCGGGCTCAAAAATAATCACTTCGTCGCCGGGCTGTAAAACAGTGGTGAGCGCCGTATAAATGGCATAGGTGCCGCCGGGCGTAATGGTGATCTGTGACACGGGGTCAACCAGCGCGTCGTAAAGAAATTTGATTTTCCCTGAAAGCATTTCACGTAAGGGCAGATACCCTTGCATGGGAACATATTGGTTAAACCCTTTTTTCATGGCATCATTTACCAGGCCAATCAGTTCATCACTCATGGGGTAATCCGGAAAGCCCTGTCCAAGATTCACTGCATTATGCTCTGTGGCGAGGGCACTCATTACTGTAAATATGGTAGTGCCAACATTCGGAAGTTTGGATTGAAGATGCAAATGAAATGATTTTAGAGTCCGGTATTAAAAATACGAGAGCTCTTTGAAAAAGCGACAAACTTCAAAACTCTTTTTGGTTGAACTTAGCGGACGGATATTTTGGCAAACTTCAATTCAGTCTTACCGATCACATGCATGCGCCAGGATGGGATGAAGATGTCATTGGCAACAACCATCGCGTGCCGCGGCATCAGAATGGCATCGTCACTATTTTCATAAACTATTTTCCTGTTCATTTTTCCTGTCGCGAGATCGATCGAAATGCCATAAACATTGCTCCTCTTTTTAAAATTGGCAATTGTTTTTACCTTATCTCCATAGACGGCATTGACGTTGTTGCTGGTGTGATCATTCAACAGTATCACGAGATTGTTGTTATTGATGAGGCTTGCATAAGAGGAATAATAGGGCATTCCACCGCCGTTGGCAAAATAACCGTAGTAGTCGGAAGTAAAATAAAGGCCCGCATTATGGCTGCCATTACTGCTTCGCACCTCTTCGTATTGAGATTTGGGAATATCGTTGAGCCATTTAATGTTCCCGTCCTTGTCCGCATTGATGATCAGGATATCCCTGTTGCTAAACTGGTGAATATAATAGGTTTCATACGTCCAGGATTTGGAAACACTGTTATAGGAAGATGTTGTGTAAGTGTAATATGAATACTTTGAAATCTCGCTGGTGATGATAATTGAATTGTCCGAAGGATTAATATCAATAGATCTTATGATGAAATTATTTGGGAAATCGTCCGCATCGTCATTGTCCTTGGCCTTCGCTGCCTGTTTTTTATTTTCTTTTATTTCATCATCATCGTCACCCGGATCATCAAAGCTCTTGCCGAGCATCGATGCATTTATTTCTTTGTAGGAACTGACAGTTAGTTGTCCTTTTTCAGGATCGACCTTATTAATATAGAAGCCATCGATATCTTCTTTTTTTGCGGTGTTACTATAGAAGCCCGCCAACAGCAATTCTCCGGTAGGTGATTCAAGCAGCCGCCCGCTGATCACGAATCTTTCGCCTGCATTTAAGGCTACATCATTTTCTTTTTCTCCTTTAATGTTGTAGATGGACATCACATATTGCTTAAAAATCATTTTCTTTCTTTTCCTTTTTCCTATCTGGGTTTCTTCATATTCTTTTCCCAGCAACACAATTTTATTACTACTCGTAAGCTGTACATCCTGCAAACTATACTGGTGGGGATCGATGGTAAGATTAATTACCACATCTTCTTTTTTCCTGAGATTTTTATCGAGAACACTAACGCCAAGGGAAACACGGTCCTCGCCGGAAATGTTGGTGACCATTAAAAAGGATTTTCCATTTTCAATGGGGGTCATCTTCATATCATAATCGTCCCGTTTACTCTCTAGCGGAAAACTTCCCAGTTCGGTGAAATCACCCACCAGGTTGCCGGAATTCTTGTCCACTTTTGCGCCGTAAACTTTAAACAGTTTTTCTTTTTTGATATAATCGGTTGCAAACAGAAACAGATCATTTTCGAGTGGTTGAAAGCTATTAAAGGCAAGGCCTCTTAGTTCTTTTTTATAGTCTTTATCAAAGACCTCATTGAAAGTTTTATCTACTTTGTATAGTTTGTAAGCCGTGCCGTAGCTGGCGCCCACCACGAAATAGCTTTTCATTCTTAGGCGGGCTTCCGTGAAATACAGACCCGTGTTGTCGGCCGTGACAATGTCGAGATCTGTTGTTCCTTTTTTGAGTTTTATCTCATCACCCCAGTTTACTTTATAGCTCTGAGCGAGCAGGCCGGTAGAGAAGCTCATGCTCATCAAAAATAGGACGATTATTTTCATAAATGGCTTGTTGGTGACTATAGGGAATGAAAAATAGCTGATTATTTTTTCTTTTGCAACTTCTTACTGACTAGTTGATAGGAATTATCAATCCATTTTTTTAGAAGCGAAGAAGACACAGTTCCATCGACCACAATGGTATTCCAGTGCTTTTTGTTCATGTGGTAGCCCGGTAAAACGCAGGCGTATTGTTCTCTCAATTCAATGGCATAGTCCGGGTCACATTTTACATTAAAGCTTAAGGGCTGGTCATCCAAACCCATTAAAAGAAAAGCCTTTCCATTTACCTTATAGACGAGCGTATTGGGTCCAAATGGTAGCGTTTCTTCCGCGCCCGGTTTTGATAAACAATACTCCCGCAGGCTTTCGATATTCATCGCGCGATTTTAGTTTTTTAAGATGTAATGATCGCGGAGGCTTCGATCTCGATCAAATAATCGGGTTCAATCAAGGCCCTCACTTCCACCATGGTGGTGGTGGGCTTGATCTTGTTGAAAAACACGCTATGCGCTTTTCCATATTCCTGCCATCGTGAGATATCGGTTACGAACATTCTTATTCTCACTACATCTTTCATTCCTGCGCCGGCTTTTTTTAAAACCTCTGCTATTTTCTGATAAACATGAAAGGTTTGGGCATAAGCATCGTTCTTTCCAACCACATCGCCGTCAGGACCCGTAGCGACAGTGCCTGCAACTTCTATTATATTACCCACTTTTACGGCGCGACTATAGCCGACGATATCTTCCCATTTTGAACCCGAGGAATAATTTATTCGTTCCATGTTTTAAAGATTAATTTTTGATCTCGATATTTTCCGGTTTGATCAAATGTTCTCCATTTATTCTAAGAAATATTTGGGCTACCGTGATCACATCTTTTTGACAATAGGTGACGATGCGATCCAGGTTTTTTTCTTTCCAGTACACTTCATGCACCTTGCTTCCATCAATGTCATCCTTCGGCGTAGGAATTCCAAGTGTGTGCGCCAGGAGATTGAGGGAGGTATAGTTTTTATAATCACCGAATTTCCAGAGGTCGAGTGTATCGAGGTGAGGAACGTCCCATGGCTTTTTTCCATGCAATCTTAAAACCTCAGGAATCGGAAGGTGATTTATGATCAGCCTTCGGCAGAGATAGGGAAAATCAAATTCTTTCCCATTATGCGCGCAAAGACATTTGTCTCCATCCATACACCATTTATTGAGCATTTCACAAAAAAGATGCAGCAACAGTTTCTCATCATCACCCCAAAAAGACTTTATCAAAAATCTTTTGTCTTCGCCATGCCCAAGAATCACCCCGCAACTCACACAGATGATCTTTCCGAATTCAGCATAGATACCGGCGCGGGAATAGACACTTTCCGCGGTTTCGGTTTCCTTGTTCTTTATAATGTACGATGCTTTGAGCCCCCACAGGTTCTTCCATTCCTCCGCCAGACCTGCGTGCGCTTCGTATTGTGGGACTGTTTCAATATCCAGGAAAAGAATACAGGAAAGTGGCAGCGGGGAACTCATAGAAAAGGTGATCATTTAATTTTAAACATCCACACAAACTCAATGGAAATTTACAGCGTGAGGCGCAAATAAAAATGTTATAAATATTTATCTCCGACGGTTTTTTTAACCTCCGCCACGTAGTCTTTTATGTCCTGTTCTTTTTCTTTTCTGCATATAAGCAGAACATCTTTTGTGTCCACGATGATAAAATTATCCAGTCCCTGCAGCACCACCAGTTTGGTATCGGGCACATGCACCATACATTTTGACGAGTCGATGGCAATTACTTTTTTTCCGGCAATTGCATTTTCATGAGAGTCTTTTTCAATGGTTTCCCAGGCGCTTTTCCAGGTTCCCAGGTCGCTCCAGCCAAATGAGGCAGGTATTACATAGACGTTGTCGGCTTTCTCCATAATGCCAAAATCGATGGAGATATTGGAACATTGTGGGTACACATTGTTTAGTATGGTGGCTTCTTCCTCAGTGTTGAACTTATCTTTTTCCGCAGCAAAGATCTCATACATTTCAGGCAAGTATTTTTCGAATGCCGATATAATATTTTTCACTTTCCAAACGAAAATGCCCGCATTCCACAAGAAATCGCCGCTGGCTATAAAGGTTTTTGCCAGTTCCAGGTTTGGTTTTTCCGTAAATGTTTTGACTTTAAAAATACCTGGCGCCGCTTCAATCGTGTCGTGTTGGATATAACCATAGCCGGTATTAGGATAGCTGGGTTTTATTCCCAGGGTTACAAAAGCATTTAGATGGTCTACGAAGCGTAAAGCATTGTGCGTTGTCTTCACAAATTCTTCGGGTTCCAACACCAGGTGATCAGCCGGTGCTGCCACCAGGCATGCCGTGGGATCTTTTTTGATCAGCTTGAATGAAATGTAAGCAAGGCAGGGAGCGGTATTCTTCCGATAGGGTTCGCTCAA
>DASXOT010000469.1:0-9717 GCA_036494065.1 Chitinophagaceae bacterium | reverse complement strand
ATCTTGATCATATTTACATGGATGCTGTGCAGGCCATGACCGGGAGTGGTGGCTGGCCTTTGAATGTTTTTCTTACTCCCGAAAAAAAACCATTTTACGGCGGTACTTATTTTCCTCCGAAAAGAGCATTTAATCGTGCCTCATGGACAGAAATACTGACTGCCATCTCGAATGCCTTTCGCGAAAAAAGGAATGAAATCGATTCCCAGGCGGAAACTCTGACAGAACATTTATTACAGTCGAATTCATTTGGAATTCAGCAGGCCGGCAATAAGCAAGGTGTTTTTACAAAAGGAAAAATTGATGATGCCTTTAATAACCTGATGCAATCAGCCGACACCGAATGGGGTGGGTTTGGCAACGCCCCAAAATTTCCGCAAACCTTTTCCATACAGTTTTTGCTCAGATATTATTACGAAACAAACAACGAGAAGGCATTGACTCAGGCCTGTTTGAGCCTGGATAAAATGATCGAAGGGGGCATTTACGATCAATTGGGTGGAGGTTTCGCGCGATATTCTACAGATAAAGAATGGCTGGCTCCTCATTTTGAAAAAATGCTTTATGATAATGCGCTTCTCATATCTGTTCTCTGTGAAGCATTCCAGTCAACGAAAAATGAACGATACAAAGACATCATCGATGAAACGATCGATTTTGTACAGCGGGAATTGATGCATCCCGGCGGCGGTTTTTATTCTGCGCTCGATGCAGATAGCGAAGGTGAAGAGGGCAAATATTACACGTGGACGTATGAAGAGGTAACAGAAATTTTGAAGGATAATGCCGGCATTTTTTGCGAATATTTTGACATAACTAAGAATGGAAACTGGGAGGGTAAAAATATTCTTCGAAGTAAAAAGTCATTGGAAATATTTGCAGTGGAAAAAAATATTGCGCCGGGTGACCTGGTGATCATACTTCAAAAGAATAAATCCCTTTTGTTTTCGGAAAGAAGCAAAAGGGTTCGCCCTATGCTTGACGATAAGATCATCCTCGGCTGGAATGCGTTGATGAATACTGCTTGCAGCAAGGCTTTCTGCGCAACCGGGAACGAAGAATATCGGCAACTCGCTTTGCGGAATATGCAATTTTTGCTTTCAAATTTCAGGAAGGGGGATCAAAGAGAATTCCGGCATAGCTGGAAGAATTCCGAGGCGAAGAGTTTTGCTTTCCTGGATGATTATGCCCTGCTGGCGGAATCTCTTTTGCATTTGCAGGAAGTAACAGGGGACGTCAATTGGTTACTTGAAGCAAAGGCGATCTCGAAGTACTTAATCGACAATTTCAGTGAAGAAAAAACTGGATTTTTCTTTTTTACGGATATAGTGCAGGAAGATGTAATTATCCGGAAAAAAGAGGTGTACGATGGAGCAACCCCGTCTGGAAATGCAACGATGGCTTATACAATATATCGGCTATCCATACTTTTTGACCTTCCGGAATGGCAAGAACGGTCCCGGAATATGGTTTCTTCCCTGACTGAAACGATCATTCGTTATCCAACATCTTTTGGAATCTGGGCAAACATGCTAATGGAGATTATCTACGGTACAGACGAAATAGCTGTGGTGGGGAATGACCCTGTTGGACTCGCAAACCGGGTTTTAGGAGAATATATTCCACACAAGGTATTTATGTTCTCCGCAATAGGCAACGAGGATTTACCGTTAATGAGAGGTAAATCGATGGGAGATTCGAGCTTAATTTATTTGTGTAAGGCCTATTCCTGCTTAAAACCGGTGGGCAGGGTCGAAGACCTGCTTAAAGCGGTCAATATCAGGAACAAAAATTGATGGAAAAATGCAATAATATTCTTAAAAAAACGTTAGAAATTTTACTTCGTAAAACAACTTTTAATTTAAAAAAATAAATTATAACCTTGTGGTCCCATTTGAATCTAAATTTTATATTTGTCCAATACCTCAGCGTATGAAAACGAAAAGCCATTACTACTCAATCGCCGTTGTTTTAGCATTAGTCGTGCTATCGGGCTGCGGAGTCTTTGGAAACAAAAATAAGGGCGGAAGTACTCTTCCCAATGACGGGCAGCTGCATGGAGTAGCACCCGGCAACAGGTATGTACTGCCAAAGCCTCCCGGAATGGTCTACATTCCACAGGGGACTTTCCATATGGGTCCAAGTGATCAGGACATCGCATATGCGTTTAGTGCCCGCGATAGGTCAGTTTCCATCAGCGGTTTTTGGATGGATGCTACTGAGATCACGAATAATGAATATCGCCAGTTCACCACCTGGGTTCGGGATTCAGTCATTGCCAAAAAAATTGGATATGTGAAATCCGACAAAGAGGGGAACGAATGGGTTGACTGGGCTAAAATGAAAACATTAAAATGGGATGATCCAAAAACTGTTGAGTTGTTGGGTCAATCAGATATTCTTCTTTCACCCGAAGACAGGATTTTTGGAAGAAAGGAAATTGATGCTACCAAAATTGTTTATGAGGTTGAGAGATTCAATTTAAAAGAAGCCGCTCAAAGAGGCAATGAAAATAAGCCTCGTTCAGCTTTTATAGAAAGATTCCCGATTAAAGCTTATCCCGATACATTGGTTTGGATTAGAGATTTTTCATACTCCTACAACGAACCAATGACTCAGCGCTATTACTCTCATCCTTCTTATGGTAATTATCCAGTGGTGGGTGTGACCTGGAAACAGGCCGATGCCTTCTGTAACTGGAGAACACATCTATTGAATTCGTTCCTGTTATCAAAAAAGAGAGCGCAGGAGTCAGATTTTCGTTTACCTACAGAAGCTCAATGGGAATATGCCGCTCGTGGTGGCCGTTCAGAATCGATGTTCCCATGGGGCAACTATTATTTAAGAAACAAAAAAGGATGTTTGCTTGCCAATTTCAAACCTGGTCGTGGCAACTATCCTGAAGACGGTGGTTTTTATACTGTTCGCGCAGATGCTTACTGGCCAAACGACTTTGGTCTTTACTGCATGGCTGGTAATGTGGCAGAATGGACTTCTTCTATTTATTATGAAGGTTCCTATAATTTTCAGCATGATATGAACCCGGATGTTCGTTGGAATGCTAAAGATGACGATCCTCCCCGCATGAAGCGTAAAGTTATTCGTGGAGGTAGCTGGAAAGACGTAGGTTATTATCTTCAAACTGGTACGCGTGCTTATGAGTACCAGGACACTGCTAAATCTTACATTGGATTTCGTTGTGTGATCGACTTACCTGCTTCAGCTTCAAGAGGACGCAAATAAATCACTGTCGCAAATAATAACTACTGCTTCGCAAACGTTTTATTTGCGACATATTTGTCGAATGTCCTGAACAATCTGTAATTTCTTTAAACCTATAAATCGACCCTACTATGCTTTTTTTCAAAACCCACAAAGGCCAGATTACCCTAAACTTCTTATTTAGCTTCTTTGCGGCAGTTGTAATTTTTGCCGCAATGATGAAAATCCTTCACTGGCAAGGCGCTGACATCGCGATAATGGTTGGTCTGTTATCAGAGACCACTGTGTTCATGTTAATGGCGTTTCTCGTTCCTCCTCCGGAAGAACCACATTGGCAGAGATATTTTCCTAATATCAATGAACATCCCGATGTTGAAAGAGCCCGCACTGGAAAGTTTGAAGTAACCCCTCTCACCCTTCCTGGTGCATCTGGAAACCCTGCCTTAACTAAGTTAGAAGATATGCTGAAAGAAGCAGATATTACTCCGGCAAATCTTGGTCGTTTGAGCGACAACTTCAAAAAGCTTGGTACAACCGTAGATAAAATGAGTGACATTTCCGATGTAGTATCTGCTACCGGCGATTACACACAGAAAACAAAAGAAGTTACTCACGCTCTGACGCAAATGAAAGATGCTTATGTGGGTGCTACTGGCAGCGTTCAACATTTAAATGCAGCTGCTGAAGGAACAAAGCAATTCCATGAGCAGGTACAGGTTTTGACCAAAAATCTTTCTTCGCTCAACACTATTTATGAACTGGAATTGCAGGACACTAACAATCACCTGAAAGCAATGAACCAATTCTATAGCAATTTGGTACAGGCTTCACAGGCTATGGAAGGAAGCGCGGGCGATGCCAGGAAAGCACATGACCAGATTTCGTTACTGGCAAATAACCTGGGTCGTTTGAACCAGATCTATGGTAATATGCTTAGTGCAATGCAGGGTCGTGCATAAATTTTATAATAAGGTCTTAAAGGGTTCGTTTATATAGAATCCGTATCCGTGATTTTTCAAAAAAAGAATAGTCACCAATTACTAATCTTAAAAACCAAATATCGTTATGGCTTTACCTCGCGAGCCGCGGCAGAAGATGATCAATATGATGTACCTGGTGTTAACAGCCCTGTTGGCACTCAACGTATCATCGGAGATCCTCAATGCCTTCAAGACGGTTAATAATAGTCTGATAAAGACAAATGAAGTGATTAATAACTCTACTGATCACATTATGCAATCGTTAGCGGAGAAGAAGACAAACCCTGGCACCCAGGTGAAAGCTGCTCTCTGGTATCCTAGAGCACAGGAAGTTCAATCTTTAAGCAAAAATGTGTTTGATTTCATTCAGCAGCTAAAGGATAGAATCTTGCGTGAGTCAAAAGGCGATCCCAACGATCCTGAAAAAAGATATAGGGAAGATGACCTGGAAACACCTACACGCATCATGGTGGACAAAGGCGAAGGAAGGAAACTCCTTCAAATGCTAACGGATTATAAAAACAATGTGTTGGGTATTAACGATAGCATTAAACAACAATTTGCAACTACTCTTCCTATTAACCTAGACAAGCCGAAAAGTGAAAACAAAGCTGGCAGAACCTGGGAAGGCGCTTACTTCCACATGGTTCCAACAGTTGCCGCGCTCACTATTTTAAGCAAGTTCCAGAACGACATCAGGACTTCTGAAAATAAAGTGATCGCTTATTGTCATGAACAAGTGGGGAAGGTGGAATTCATATTCAATCAATATGAACCAATTGTAGGACAAAACTCTCAAGTGCTTCTGGCCGGCCAGGAATTACAAATCACAGCCGGACTAGCAGCAATGAATAATGATAAAAAACCTGATGTTTTTGTAAACGGAACGCAGGTTAAATTAAATGATCACGGCCTGGCGGTATGGAAAAACAATGTAAATGCGAGCGGCAAAGTTCCAGTTAAGATAAGATTTACAGATCAGAACGGACAGCTTCAAGAAAGAAGTTTTGATGTGGACTACACAGTTGGTCAATCAAATGCAGCCGTTCAGTTAGATAAAATGAATGTATTGTTTATCGGAGTTGATAATCCGATAACCATTTCTGGTAGCGGTAGCGTAGATCAATTGAAAGTAGGTGCTACTGGTGGCGGCGCTGTGATCTCAGGAATTGGTGGCCATCGTACTGTGCGGGTAAATCAGGAAACTAATGACTGTATCATTAGCATCATCACACCAGATGGGAAAGTAACAAAGGTACCGTTCCGTGTACGTTCTATTCCTGATCCTACGCCTATGATCGGTATCAATAAGGGAGGAGAAATTCAGGCGAGCTATTTCAAAAGCCAGGCTGGTGTAAGAGCCGTTCTGGAAAACTTCTTCTACGAAACACAGTTTAATGTAACCAGCTTCAAGATAACAGGTGACGCAGAAGGGTTTGAAAACATAGAAGAGAAAGTAAATACTGGAGCTACATGGAATGAAGCAAGAAGCATCATTAACAAATGTCGCCCCGGATCCTTTATTACCCTGGAAGATATTTATTGTGTAGGTCCCGACGGCAGGCGTCGCAAATTGCCGCCGATGCTGTTTAATCTCAAGTAAAAAGAAATAAAATGAGAAACTTAATCGTAAAATGCCTTTTGTTGTCTGTTGTATCAGTAGTATGTGCTATACACGTAGATGCGCAGCGGAAACCGAGGAAAAGAAGTAACACCATAGATACCTCGAACCATGCGCAAACACAACAGGTGCAGCAAAATAATAATCAGCAGTCTAAATTCAACCCTTACGGTAACACCAAAATCGTGGTGGCACCCGTTACCGGTGGTTTTAATGATACGCTGAGACCTTCTCTGCGCCAGGATGCGGCATACGATAAGGACATGATGCAGGACAGAACACCGTTGCCTTACGAGCATTTGCGTTGGGACGACGCTCTTTTCACGGAAAGAATATGGCGCGAGATCGATCCGCGCGAGAAAATGAATCAGACCTTTAGTTATAAAGCAGACGATAATAACGGCGATCAGCGATTCGTAAGCATCTTGGTAAAGGCAGTGATGGATGGAAAAGTAACGGCATTTAGCCCGGACGATGATCGCTTTACCACTCCATTGGCCATCGCCGATGTGCAAAAATCTTTGAATGGCGGTAACCAATGTGATACGCAGGCAGTATATAATCTGCAGGACCCCACGAAAATCGACAGCTTTGTAGTGAACTGTAACACCACAAATCCCGATGATATTGTAAAATTTCGTATTAAAGAAGACTGGGTATTTGACAAAGAGGCGAGCAGGATGTTTGTAAGGATCATTGGAATCGCTCCTTGCAAAACGGTCCTTAGCATCGATAAGAAAACTGAAAGAGGTTCTACTCCCATATTTTGGATCTACTACCCGGATCTTCGACCCATTCTTGCAAAATACGAAGTCTACAATCCCAAGAACATGGGCATGGGCCGTATGACCTGGGAAGAGCTTTTTGAAAGCAGAATGTTCAGCAGCTACATTCTTAAGTCAACCTTTGACAACCCGAATAACAAGCCGATCAAACAATACGTCAAAGACCCGATCCTCGCTTTGATTGAAGGTGATAACATTAAAGACAGAATCTTTAATTACGAACAGGATCTTTGGTCATATTGATTTGAAAATATTAGCAATCGTAAAAATCCCATCCTCTACAACAGGGTGGGATTTTTTATTTCCCTCTAAAACTCTCAATGTTAATAACTTAAATTTTTTTAAAAATACACGAAAGTGGTATAGGAAATCTAAGGAATTGTTGTATTTTCGTGACGGTTTTTCATAGGATATTGGATTTTAAAAACGGGGCTGGATTTCTATCCGGGCCCCTTTTCATTTTATGGAATGCTCACCATGAAAATAATCGTTTAAGATCTTTGCTTTTGCTTTCCCAATCAATGCCGATAACTCTTCTTCATTTATTTGTTTGATCTTGCTGACGGATCTGAATTTTTTTAGCAACAGATCGGCTGTATTTTTCCCAATGCCTTTAATATCTTCTAATTCATTTTTAAATGTGCCCTTGCTTCTTTTTTGGCGGTGAAAACTTATACCGAATCGATGTACTTCATCCCGAATGCGACGCACTAACTTCAGGCTATCGCTGTTATAAGGCAGTTTCAATGATTCACTGTCTCCGGGATAAAAGATCTCTTCTTCATTTTTTGCTAATCCAATTACAACTGCTCTTCCTCTTGCGTTTAATTCTTCCAATGCCTCTATTGCCGCATTTAGTTGGCCTTTGCCGCCATCTATGATAATAAGTTGAGGAAACGATTGCTGCTCTTCAAGTACCCTTTTGTATCGTCTGAACACAGTCTCCTTCATGGACGCAAAATCATTTATACCGACCACGGTTTTTATATTGAAGTGGCGATAATCTTTTTTACTAGGTTCGCCGTTTTTAAATGATACCATCGCCGACACCGGGAAACTGCCCTGGAAATTTGAATTGTCGAAGCACTCAATTTGAATGGGCAATGACGGAAGCTGCAGGTCTTCCTGCACCTGTTCTAATAATTTTGTTTTATCGAGATTTTTCTCCTGGAGTTTTAAACGCTCTTTTTGCTTCAGGTCATTAATAAAATAATTGACATTATTTTCCGAAAGCTCGAGCAACTTTTTTTTATCGCCTCCTTTAGGAACCGTCATAACTATATCCGGTTCCGGGTAGTCAATAGGAAATGGAAGCAGTATCTCTCTCGCGTGGCTACTAAAATTTGTTCTGAATTGCCCCACTGAGAAAGAAAGGATTTCTTCAATCGTTTCATCGAGATGGGTTTCAACTTTCAATGTTTTCGCTTGTACAATTGTACCGTTTTGTACCATCAGGTAGTTCACGTAAGCAGATTCATTTTCTTTAACCACAGAAAAAACATCCACATCTCCCAATTTGGGCGTAACAATGACGGATTTCGACTGGTAATTTTCAATGAATTCAATTTTCTTGCGAAGTGCTTCAGCTTTCTCAAACTCCATCTTTCCGGCATATCCTTTCATTTCATTTTTAAAATGCTGGATGACTGGGCCCAATTTGCCTTTTAAAAGATTTTTTAACTGCTTTAGTCCTTCGTCGTAATCCTCCCTCGTTTGCAATGCCTCACAGGGACCCTTGCAATTGCCTAAATGATATTCGAGGCAAACCTTAAATTTCCCCTTTGCAATATTACTGTCGGTCAGGTTCAATGAACAAGTCCTCAACTGAATAGTTTGTTTAATGAAGGTCAGCAGTTCTCTTACTTTTCCAACTGATGTATAAGGACCCAGGTATTCCGACCCATCCTCAATTTTTCTTCGGGTCAGGAACACCCTCGAAAAAGGTTCATTTTTTATCACGATAAAAGGATAACTCTTGTCGTCCTTCAGATTGATATTGAACCGTGGTTGAAATTGTTTTATCAGAGAATTTTCCAGCAAGAAAGCATCTTGTTCTGAGTTAACGATGGTAAACTCAATCCTTGTAATTCGCTGGACCAGTTCATAGGTTTTATAGCTTGTGAAAGTTTTAATGAAGTAGGATGTAACGCGTTTGCGTAAACTCTTTGCCTTTCCGACATAGATCAGTTTGTTGTCTATATCAAAATATTTGTAGATACCCGGGCTATTGGGAATACCGGCCGAGATTTTCTTATACTCTTCAGAAGTCATGGGCGCGTATCCTCAGTTATCTTTTTTATCCTTCCAGATTACTTCCACGATTGACGTATTTTCCGCACCGTCTTTTTTCTGGGTAAGCGTTACGATTTGGAATTTCCAGTCGGCATACCAGGTCATTCGTTTAATCATGGAGCTGTCGGGAGTATTTTTAAATTTTTCAAGGTAAACGCTGTTTATTTTACTAAAGGGTTCGTCGGGCGTAACTCGTATTTCCTGCCGCTGGATCTCCAGGTTCTTGTCGTCGGTTGTAGAAATAAAAATAGCCTGACCAAGATCATTATCGACCATCCTCTCTTCTTTATACTTCCCACCAAATTTTTTTGAAATATCCGGGGCTTCTGAGAATTCTTTTGCCAGGTCATTGAACTGTTCCCTGTTTAAATTGGTGGTATCATAGGTACTGTCTGTTCGTGACGCAAGTTCTATTATCGGATCAACGGAAGAATCGATTGATCTTATTTGCCCTTTAATAAAATCTATCGCGGGAGAAACATCATTTTTCTTGTGTTTACAATTTGCATAAACCAGGGCAATGAATAATATTGTCGAAATAAAGCCGGCTCTTTTCATCCTTTGCATATTTTAATCGATCGTAAAATTAAACTTAAACAAGATTAAACAGAAAACCCTGTCATGCCTGGCAGGGTTTTCTAAATAAAAGCAGCAGTTAGCGATGACTATTTAGTAAGCGATATGCCTACTTTCAAACCGAAGTCAAAAAGATTTTCTTTTACGGGGTACTTGCTGATAAAGCTTGAAAGAAGCTGATAACGCATTTCAGGTCCGATTTGCCATTTCACTTTTCCTGTTGAGTAAGATACAAATGTTT
>DASXOT010000468.1:0-2199 GCA_036494065.1 Chitinophagaceae bacterium | reverse complement strand
GCACGAGATAAATGTAATGGACATCATCACTTATTTGCCCGACAGCTTTTATGTGTTAGACCGGGGCTACACTGATTTTCATCGATTGTACCATATCCACCAGTCAAAAGCCTTTTTCATTATCAGGGCAAAGGATAATCTCCATTTTAATCGCATTCATTCTGCCCAGGCAGATAAAAAGAAAGGCATTTTGTGCGACCAACTTATACGATTGAATAATTATTATGCGGCCAAAGATTATCCTGAGAAACTCAGAAGAATAAAATTCTTTGATGATGAAACGAGCAGAGTACTTGTATTTCTTACCAACAACTTTGATTTAAAGGCTACCGAGATGGCGCAACTTTATAAACATCGTTGGAAAATAGAATTATTCTTTAAATGGATAAAGCAGCGCCTTAAAATCAAATCGTTTTGGGGAAGAACCGAGAATGCTGTAAAAACTCAAATCTGGATTGCTGTCTGTGTATATGTTCTTATTGCCATCGCAAAAAAGAAATTTAAACTCAAGCAATCACTCTATGAGATAATACAAGTAATCAGTGTTTGTATCTTCGATAGAACACCTATTACCAGTCTGTTCGCTAATTCAATACAACAAAATTTCAAAGAGCTAAATCATATTCAGTTGAATATCTTTGATTAATATCGAAACGCTAATGATGATTTATATGATCTCAAAATATCGCCGGTATTCCCAATCGGTCACAGCTTTTAAATGTTGCTTCCATTCCCACTCCCGGGTTTTTGTAAAATGATCTGCGAATTTTTCTCCGAACAACTCCGTTGCAATATCCGAATCTTTCATTTGTTGTGTGGCTTCGATTAATGTGGAAGGTAACCTTCCGTTAGAATAATCCCGATAGCCGTTTCCTACTGTAGCGGCTTGTTTTAATTTTAATTTATTTTTTACTCCAAACAAACCTGCCGCGAGACAGCCTGCCATCGCCAGATACGGATTTACATCTGATCCAATTACTCTTGTTTCGAGACGGCAGGATTTGCTGCTGCTGGCCAAAATTCTTAGAGCAACTGTGCGGTTATCATTGCCCCATGTCAGGGTAGTGGGAGCCCAGGCGCCTTCTACAAGTCGTTTATAACTATTAATTGTTGGGGCAAACAATGGGAGTATAAATGGCAAGCAATGTAACTGTCCGGCGATATAGTTTTTTGCCAGCTCACTCAATTTTAATTTATCCTTTTCATTGTAAAAAAGATTTTTTTTATTGCCTTTATCCCAAAGACTTTGATGAACATGTCCCCCGCAACCCGGCAAATTTTCATTGATCTTAGCCATGAACGTTGCGGCAATACTATGCCTGTACGCAATTTCTTTCACTGCAGTTTTAAAAAGAACAGCCCTGTCTGCTGCTTCCAGGATGGTAGCATATACTATTGCTGCTTCATAAGTTCCGGGGCCGGTTTCTGTATGTAATCCTTCCAACGGTACATTGAATTTTTTCAGATTTTCAAAAAGACCAGTGAAGTAAGGATTCTCCAAAGAGCTGCGAAGGATCGAGTAGCCAAACATGCCTGGCGTTAGCGGAGTCAGATTCCTGAATTGTTTGTCATTGATCGACTGTGGCGTTTCGGCGAAATTGTACCATTCAAATTCCTGCGCGAAAAAAGGAGAGAAGCCCATGTCAGCAGCCTCGCCTGTTATTTTTTTCAGTAATTGCCGGGGACATACGGCTGAAGGATTTCCTTTTGCATCAGTTAACTCTCCAAGAAAAAAAGGAACATCGTTTTCCCATGGAATCTTTCGGAAAGTATTTATATCGATGACTGCCGGGCAATCCGGATAGCCGGTATGCCAACCAGTGTATTGTGTATTATCGTATAAAACGTCTCCCGAATCCCAACCAAATATCACATCACAAAACCCAAGTCCATTTTCTATGACTGATACAAATTTCTCGGATGAAATGTATTTGCCCCTGAGTATGCCATCGATATCAGTGAAGGCGATCTTTACTTTTCCTAACGGATGATCATTTACGTATTGAATGATTTCTTTGGCGTTCATACCAGGATTTAGGAATTAAAATATACTATTTATTCAGATTCCTTGCGGCAAATAATTTAAAACCTGCGTAACATATTCCAACAATTAAAAAATAGATCAAGGCCAGCTTGAGATTGTAAATTGCCATAACTGCCAATGAGAAAACAGCGATGAGCAATGCTACTACGGGAAAA
>DASXOT010000467.1:0-3082 GCA_036494065.1 Chitinophagaceae bacterium | reverse complement strand
ATCAGGATCGGGAAAATAACGGTAGTCGTCAGCATCTTCTTTATCACGAATTGAAAAACTTGTGCCGTTATCCGCATCGAAACCCCTGGTTTGCTGCCTAATTTCCAAACCTTGTTCAAGCAATTCGATCATTCTTTTTCCTTCAAATTCAATTGCCCGTTTTACATTACGGATCGAATTGAGATTTTTGATTTCTGCCTTAATTCCCAGTTTTGTATCGCCTTTTTTTCTTACCGAGATATTTGCATCACAACGAAGACTTCCTTTTTCCAAATTGCCATCACAAACATCCAAATAGCGCACGAGCCTTCGCAATTCAGTCAAATAAGCATATGCCTCGTCTCCGCTCCTGATGTCCGGTTGGCTCACAATTTCAATCAAGGCTATTCCTGCCCTGTTAAAATCAACTGATGAATTGTCGGCATGCGTATCATGTAAGCTTTTTCCAGCATCCTCCTCGATATGTATCCTGTTAAGACGGATATTTTTTTCTGATCCATTTGTCTTAATACTGACAAAGCCTCCCTTGCAGATTGGCGTCGTATGTTGCGATAACTGGTAGCCCTTTGGAAGATCCGGGTAAAAATAATTTTTACGCGCAAAATAATTTTCTTTCACAATCTCAGAATCACAAGCTAATCCCATTCTTACGGCCAATTCAACAGCCCTTTTGTTCAACCGGGGCAGCGACCCGGGATGCGCAAGTGTAATCACGCTGACGAGCGTATTAGGCTCAACGCCGAAGACAGTACCATCCCCACAAAACAATTTACTGCTGGTTAATAATTGCGCATGAACTTCCAGCCCTACCACAATTTCGTATGCATCATAGTTTATTGAGGTCACAGTCTGCAAAAGTAAGGTAATAGTGGACAGCTGATAGTTAAGCTGCGAGCCATGAGCTTTGAGCTGCCAGTTATAAGCGACTATCATTTATCCACTAACGGATCGATGACAACTGATATTGAAAAGATAATAACTAAAGGTAAAAATGGAAACAGTTATCTGTAGAAGTTAAGAGCTGATCTGACAATTGATTTCCAGGGAACTATAAGAAAATAAAATCAAATCATTTTCAAATCGTCGCAGGTTTCAAATCCGACCAAACTCAATACAGGCAAGTATTTCAAAGAACTGCATCCTAAAACATCAAAACGCCAGTGAGTTTTTATCTTAAATAAAAAAAGCCCCGCCTTCAACTCTGCGGGGCCATCACATGCTCGATGTATATGGAGTTAAAGATCTTCTGTTTTTAACTTTCTCGGTATCTTAACTTCAATATTCTGGGTCTTGTTGTCTCTTTTTATCTTAAGCATCACGGAAGGCTTATCCTTATTATCACGAACAATCTTCGCTACTTCATCGGCGCTGTTCACTTCCTTATCGTTCACTGCAACGATTATATCATCTTCTTTAACACCGGCCTTTTGTCCACTACCATCTTCATCTACATCAACCACTTTTACACCTTTGCCATCTTCAGTATCCTGAACGGAAAGACCAAGACGGGGACGATTTTCTCCAAAAGCATAATATTGGCCGGGACTCATCTTGAATTTTGGCATTGTCTGGCCCCTGGGTGTCATGACATTCCAGTCCATACTAGGCATCTTGCCCAATGCAATAGCTCCACCTTTCCACTTTGTCAGCTCAGCGGTAGCTTTTTCTTCTTTCTTATCACGGAGATAGGTGATAGTGACCTTGTCACCAGGCTTGTGTCCGCGAATAATTTTCGTAAGATCATCAGGATCATCAATTTTTTTGTCGTCTACTTTTGTGATGATATCATCTTCTTTCAGACCGGCTTTCGAGGCGCCACTTTCGTCGGTTACATCAGTTATCTTAACTCCCTCATCCACTTTATCAGTAACCACTCCTAGCATAGCTGTGTTCTCATTTTCACTGAAGAACATGTTGTCATTTCCATTCCAATTAAAGCTGTAGCTGTTATTATAACCGTTTTTCAACTTGTGCACATTAACTGAAATGTCACCCTCCTTAAGATCTTCGATGGGTTTGCCATTCACCGTCACTTTATCACCGTTAATTTCAACAACAACCTTGTCATTGTTGTCGCCTTTTTTCGTGATGATGATTTGCTCTGCACCTTTTTTCTCCGACTTATCTTTTTCTTTGTCCTTATCTCCATCATCCTGCGCATGAATTGCGACAGGGGCTATCAACAGGGTGGCAAGAACAACTGCTGATAGTTTTAGAAATGTTCTCTTCATAGCTTATTTTTTAAAAGTTAGATTTCTACGTTAAGTTTCGTAGATCAAATATAAAAACATTTATTGAAATACGAAACACTTCGGAAATGTTAAAATACCGTGATTTATCAAAGGTGTTATGGTTGGATAGCCGGGTTTGTCGCCTGATAAGTTTTGTGCAAGTATCCATGCACCACTTCTTCCCCCAGGTACGTCATCCCGCATTTCTCTAAAACCCTTACTGATGCTATGTTTTCGGGCAAGACCCGGCCTATGATTCGCGGAAGTTGCAGCTTGTTAAAACCATATCGTAAACTAGCAAAGGCGGCTTCGGTGGCATACCCTTTTCCCCAAAATTTTGTTCCAAAACGATAACCCAAATCAATTTCATTTCTGTTTGGATCGAATTTCAACCCGCACCATCCGATAAATGAAAGATTCTCTTTAAGTGCGCAGCCCAACGGCCACAGTTATATAAAACATACTGAGGCAGAATAATCTCCTCAAGTATTTTTCTTGCCTGTTCAGGATCGACGATAGGGTCGTGTGTGTAACGGATAACTTCGGGATCGCCGTTCAATGTATAGAGTGTAAGAGCATCATCTCCAATAAATGTGCGAAGCAATAAACGATCAGTTTCAATTACGACGTTCATAGCGGTTTGGCTATTGAATACGACGGACAGGAAGGGCCGTTCGAATGTTATTTTAAGAGGTTTTTAAAATGCGTAATCAATTTCTCAATATTTGCTGCATCGGTCCCTGAAGCGGTTGCAAGAAATTTTTGTCCACCCCCGCCTCCGCCGATAAATGGCGCCACTTCTTCCTTAATCAATTTGTTTGCATCAAATGCGTTAGCTTTTACAAGATCAT
>DASXOT010000466.1:0-3304 GCA_036494065.1 Chitinophagaceae bacterium | reverse complement strand
GTAAGTGGTTATTTGTCATCAGCAAGACACTGTCGACCGTCGACTGGTGGATTGCTCACTTCTCCCCTGCCATTTCCATAATAACAGCCCACTCCTTGTCAGTAACCGGCTGAACGGACAGGCGACCGATCCGAACAAGCGCCATGTCTTTTAATCGCTTTTCTTTTTTTATTGCATCCAGCGAAATGGGCTTTTTTAATTTCTTGTGAGGCATCAGATCGACTACTACCCAGGCTGCATCATCAGTAGTTGGATCGGGATAAGCTTCCTTCGCCACCTTAGCAATGCCCACAATCTCCAATCCCTCATTGCTGTGGTAAAATAAAACTTCATCTCCTTTTTTCATGGCCTTAAGGTGAATGCGGGCGGCATAATTGCGAACACCCGTCCAATCAGTTTGTTTATCTTTTTCTAATTGCTCCCAACTGTATGCATTGGGTTCTGATTTTACAAGCCAGTGAGCCATAAGTGCTATTTTTTATTGATTGTATTTAGTGCCGATACGAAAAAAGATGATCAACGGTTTTCAAAATTACAATTGTTTTTTTCTGAAAATTTTTAACTGTCTGCAATCCAATGTTTGCTCATTGCCCGTATCTGTATTCATTGCATGCATGATCTTACTCTTGAAACTATATAAATAAATAAAAAATTAAAAACAAAAGATTTTAAAAATCATTTTATGAAACAAATTAAATCATTTATCATCTTACTTATTGCATCATTCCTCGTGAATGTATCATTTGGACAGAAGATGAGTTCAGACAACTCAGTCACCGTCGGCGGCGCGCCTATGTATGCCACAAAGAACATCGTTGAAAACGCTATGAATTCGAAGGACCATACCACATTGGTTGCCGCCGTAAAAGCTGCCGGCCTGGTTGAAACTCTTGAAGGAACGGGGCCTTTCACGGTTTTTGCTCCAACAAATGAAGCATTTGATATGCTTCCAAAAGGTACCGTGGACAATTTGTTGAAACCGGAAAATAAAGCGATGCTCACAAAAGTTCTCACTTACCACGTTGTAGCAGGAAACTGGGATAGCAAAGCGCTAGAGGAAAAAATTAAAGCTGGTAATGGCACTGCTGAATTAACCACAGTTGCCGGCGGCAAATTATGGGCAAGCATGAAGGGAAATAAGATCGTTTTGAAAGATGAAAAAGGCGGCTGGGCGACCGTTACGATTAAAAACGTGTACCAAAGCAATGGCGTGATCCATGTAATTGATCATGTTCTCATGCCAAAATAAATTTAAAATTTCCCCTATACATAGAAAGGCAGCCTTTTTGAGGTTGCCTTAAATTTTTTTTAAGATTTCAAATCTAAAAGGAATCCGCCACCGTAAATACCGTAAATAGGACCTTAACTTATTCTATATAGTTCGTATGTGCAGGGCAAACCGGCCGGCATTCCATTTTGGAGGCCGGCTTTTTTATTTGTAGCTTTTCCATCTGAATCGGGTCTTTAACCGTATAACTGGCTGATGAAGAAAATTGTAAAAAAGCATCCACTGGCTATTCGTTGGTTTCACTGGATTAATTTCCCTGTATTGGGAGTTATGATCTGGAGTGGTTTGTTGATTTACTGGGCTAATGATGTGTATAAACTCGGCTTTGGTGACAAAACGCTGATAAAATTTTTCCCTCAATCTTTTTATGGCGCCCTTCACATTCCTTTCCGCCTTGCAGAAGGAATGGCTTATCATTTTGTATTCATGTGGCTGTTTTTTTTCAATGGTGTCTTATATGTATTCTACACTATTTTTTCGGGTGAATGGAGATATTTGGTCCCCAACAGAAGATCCTGGAAAGAAGCGTGGTTTGTTGTACTCCATGACCTGCATTTGCGAAAAGGGAAACCGTCCCAGGAGAAATACAATGCTGCACAGCGTATAGCCTATAGTGCGATTATCGTAATGGGCATCGGTTCAATATTAACTGGCCTTGCGATTTATAAGCCGATTCAACTGGGCTGGCTTGTAGCCACATTTGGGGGCTATAAAATGGCACGAATTATTCATTTTGCACTGACCATCGGGTATGCATTGTTTTTTGTGATACATATCATACAGGTAATTCTGGCCGGATGGAACAATTTCCGTGCAATGATTACAGGCTTTGAAGTAGTCAAGGTGAAACAACAACCGCAGCCAGAAACGCCGTCGCCGGCTATTTCATCTACGCGAACGGCGGAACAAAGTCTTGCAAATAAGGATAATAAAAAACCAATCAGCGACGATACTGGGAAAAATAGTCCAGAGATCCGCGAATAAGATCAATTATGTCAAACTTTATATCCAATTTGTTCAGAAGCAATAAAAAATTGACGATAAACGAATATGTCGTCAAAAAAACCATTACATCTTTCTTTTTTCTCTTTCTTTTTTTTGCGGCTTGTATCTGGACGTGGAAATGGATCAGGCGTCAGCCACTCGATGGCGGTATTCGTGGCGGTATTCAACAACCGTTACGGGATGTGCTGAATACGAATGAAGCTGTTTTCAATAAAATATTTTCGAGGAATCATCTTGCAAAGACATATCCTGTGTCGGAAGCTATAAAAAACGTAAGACATAATGGAGATGTCGGCATGGGAAATGATTTTGATCCTTCCACGTGGCATTTATCTGTCATCAAAAAAAATGGAGATACGCTAACACTGAACCTTGATGACATCAAAAAGCTACCAAAGGTTGATATTGTTTTCAATTTCAAATGCATCGAAGGATGGAATCAAATTACACACTGGGGCGGTGTACGCTTATCTGATTTTTTAAAGGCCTATAACCTCAATGAAGAATCACAAATGAAATACCTGGGACTTTCCACTCCAGATGAAGAATACTATGTCGGCATCGATATGCCAAGCGCCTTACACCCTCAAACAATTTTGTGCTATGAACTGAATGGACAACCATTGCCTATGAAAGAGGGTTATCCTCTTCGCCTGATCATTCCTGTCAAGTATGGTATCAAACATTTGAAGCGCATCGGTACGATGTTCTTTTCAGACAATCGGCCACCCGATTATTGGGCTGAAAGAGGTTATGACTACTACTCGGGGCTCTGAATCCAGGCCAAAACCGCAAGGCTGATTTTCATTTTTGACATTTGGATTCTGAATTTTTAATTTTGCCTGATATGAATTCTTCAGAATTAAAAAATCTACAGGCTCCCCTTAAGGAAAAATATCGTGTTCATCCCGAATCTGCCATTATCACATTGAAAGCAGAAGGTACTATTGGTGACGGCATATCTTGTAAAGTGGAAACCGGTAAAGCGCTAGTTGAGGCGGGGCTTCATCC
>DASXOT010000465.1:0-4462 GCA_036494065.1 Chitinophagaceae bacterium | reverse complement strand
CCATGATGACAACGGCGGGTCTCAGGTTTTTTGCCATTTCAACCGCCTCTTCACCACTTCCGCATTCGGCTACAACATAAAAACGGGGATCGGAGTTTAAAATAAAGCTCCACGTTTCCCTTACCAATGTGTGATCATCAGCAATAAGGATAGTGATTTTTTCCATAAATTGATTATCGGTCAAAGGTGATCAATGATGAGGTAATCCTACTACTAACGTGCAGCCTTTTCCAGGTTGGGTGTCAATGGTGACGGTCCCGTTTAACAAATATACTCTATTCCGGATATTATTTAAGCCTGATCCTTTTTTTATTGTAGACAGATCAAAACCCTTTCCATTATCTTTTATTGCCAATCCTGTCGCATCATTTTCACTGGACAATTCAATGATGGCGCTGGATGCTTCTGCGTGTTTCACAATATTGTTAAGCGCTTCCTGTATGATCCGGAAAAGAGTTAGTTTGTGATTTTCATCCAAATGGGTTTCATTTATTTCTTCATGAATAAAAACCGCATTGATCTTTCTTGTTATGTTGATGTTTTGTACCAGGTCCTCGACTGAATCAACCAGGCCCAGGTCTCCGAGGCTCGGTGCCATTAGGGATTGAGATAGGGTACGTATTTCACTAATGGCGCTGATAATATTTTTGGAACTTTTTTGAATGAGCTCATCCTTTAACTCGGGGTTCGTCGAAGCCAGATCGAGATAAAGTTTGGTGGTTGTGAGAAGCTGATTTACATTGTCGTGAAGCTCTTTGCTAATTTCCATTCTCTCCTTCTCCTGTGTATCGATGGTCGCCTGGTTGATGACTTTTTGTTGATTGAGTATTTCTAACTCCAGTTTTTTTCTTTCGGTAATATTCTGTGCGGCACCGATTACCCTGTAGGCCTTGCCATCTTCGTCGCGCAAAATATAAGCCCGGTCATAAATGAATGCATAATCTCCGTCTTCTCTTTTGAACCGATATTCAATGTCGAAAATATGTTGTTCGACAGCATTTACGATATTTAGAATCGTCTTTTGGACATTGGGCAAATCGTCAGGATGTATTCTTTCGAGCCAGTGGTTGATATGCCTGATGGGATCACTGTTTCTAATGCCGTAAACTTCTACAAGACCTTTGGGGTCGCGGTATAATTCATTTGTTTGCAAATTCCAATCCCAGATAAGATCGTGCGTGGCGTTTGCAATAATATTGTACCGCTCATTTGCCAGGCGGTATTGCTCATTGATTCGCTTCAAATTTGCTTCAGTTTTGATCCGGCTAGTAACATCATTGACCAGTAGTATGCGGGCTCTTTTACCATGGTAAAAAAAATTACTTCCTTTGATCTCTACGTTCACGCGGTCCCGATTTTTTTTATAATGAGTCCATGTGTGCTGCAAGAGGTGTTTATTTTCGCGACTTCGTCTTGCGTCTTCTTCCAATAATACGATTTCTTCAGCAGCAGTGATTTGGGTCAAATTCATTTGGCGAAGCTCTTCTTCACTGTAGCCATAAAACTCCAGAGCGACCTTATTGACTTCAAGAAATTGCAGCGTATCCAGGTCAATTACACATGATGGAAATGGAATGTTCTCAAATGAAAGCCAGGAGGGATTGGTAGATTGTTCGGGATTTTGGACAGCGACAGAACTTGCCTGTGACGGTACCGGGCCGGCAGACAACTTCTTACCAGAACGTAAAATTTTATGCTTTAAACCAAACACGTTTTTCGATTATGGTTAAGAGTGTATTACATCAACAGGTTCGTTACAAATTACCCATCAATAAACGATCGTTCCTTCTTCTAAGTACGCGACTCAAGGAATTAAGAGTTTTCACTTGTTTTTTTTACTGATCCTTTCTTAATTTGCGTTCATCAAAATTTTTTCATGGAAAGACAATTGACAGGATGGCTCAGCCCGGCATTGAATAAAGAGATGCCTATCGTTACGTATGGTCATTATGGTTTTGCCTTGTTACTCATTCCTACAGCTTCCGCTGATTATCTCGAATATGAAAGATTCCAGTTGATAGATGCCATACAACCTCATATCGATAGTGGCAAGGTTAAGGTCTTTTCGATTAATAGCATCAATACGGAAAGCTGGATGAATAATCATATGGATCCGCGTCATAAAGCTATTCGTCATCAACAATTCAATGAGTATGTTTTTAATGAAGTTATCCCTTTTGTCCGGAACAATACAAGTCATGAAACGCCCATCATTAGTTGTGGTGCATCATTCGGAGCCTTGCATAGTATGAATTTATTTTTGAAAAGACCGGACCTTATCAATGGAGTCATAGCAATGAGCGGTGTTTATGATCTTACTGAATACACCAAGGGATATTTTGACGACGATGTTTATTTCAATAGCCCCATGCATTACATGCCCAATCTTACCAACCACGATATACTTGAACAAATTCGAAAGAGCGGGCATATTCACATCGTAACCGGAAGCGGCTCCTATGAGGATCCATCCAGCAGTGGGTATTTTGCAAAGATCTTATACGATAAAAATATATGGTATGAACTGGATATCTGGGGCTCGGAATGGGCTCATGACTGGAATACCTGGAAAAATATGCTTCCTCACTACCTGGCTACGCGATTTTAATGCTCAACGATAATCTTCATTCCTGAACCTTTCGACTCAGGCGCTTCATTCCATAAACAGGTATAAAGTCAAACTGCATATAAAATGGGGCAAGCGGCTCTCCTGTAAACAATCCTACATAAGCATTTGCAGGAGCATTCTCATCCAGCCAGTTTGAGAGCTGTTTCATTAACATCGATCCCACATGTTTATGCTGCCAGTCAGGATGAACCATCACGTCCTT
This sequence comes from Chitinophagaceae bacterium, assembly GCA_036494065.1. Taxonomy (GTDB): domain Bacteria; phylum Bacteroidota; class Bacteroidia; order Chitinophagales; family Chitinophagaceae; genus VBAU01. Next base: position 1,631 of record DASXOT010000465.1, on the reverse strand, counting down.
TATGTAATAAAAACTGGCGCCATCGCTTAGCAACAATGCACAACCGATAGCCTGCTGATGAACATCTTCGGCAACCACTCCGTATATAGGAGCCGATAAAATTTTTTCAACCAGTGAATGGTCACAATGCCACCCCACCGCAGATAAAAGATTTAAATACTCAGTTGCATGGGGAATTCTCGGTATAATGCTGATGGAAGACGAGATTGTGGAAGCTTCCTCTCTTTTGTAAATAAGGGGACCTCCGAAGTTGAGATAATATCCATTGAGCTCTTTCACAGTGTAACCCGCCAACCCCCAGGGTTTATTTTCAAGTGGAACGACAATCTCCGCGTTTTTCCGTTGGTGAAATTCATATAACATCTCCAAATTCTTTTTCACCTTAATGAAAACCACATTTCCTTTTGAAACAGTGGCAAGTTCCGGGTTTTGCGAGAACTGGATATATACTCCATGCCACGAAACTCCGCCGTGATTGGGTGGATCTCCCCATGTCCATTTATTGGTAAAACCGAGTGTGTCGTTCCAATGGTTGGTGGTTGCTATTACATCATGCACGGCAAGAACCGGTTCAACATGCGAAAGAAATGGCGCATCGTCCTGGTTGGCCATAAGTTTATTTTTTACGAAAATATAAGTTCTCTTTCGAAACCAATTATTAGGCAGGAGTTGCGGACTGATTTCCGGATTCAGCATGAAAAAATATTTATCACTTTTTTTGCGCGGTTTCGTTTTTCCACAGTCGCAGCAATGTCGTCCATTTTTTAGCCGCTTCCGCAGTTTGGACCAACTTCCCGTTTTTGTAAACTTTATCCAATTCAAGTGGCCTGTTTATTCGCAACCAGTCGACGGCAGGTTGTAGCCACGGCTTGTAGCCAGGATTATTATCATTGGGAATGTAAATAGTTTCAACAATCTTTTTCCGTGAATCAAAGCGAATGATTTCTTTCCCTTTCCAACCGGGATAACCAATTAATTTTGAAAAATTGTTTTGTTCGTGAAACTCCACTTTCCACTCGTCGCCATGAACGGAATAGGTAGATATGATTATATCCGGATGGAGAGGGGCGTCCCAATCCAAAAAGGAGTTGAGCGAGACTTCTTTATTCTTACCATCACCTTTTTTCTCTATAAAAAACGAATGATAATCTTCCGACAAGAATTTGCTTTTAGGTTTAATAGTATGTGCATTCAGGTAAACTTTTATGCGATGCAAATAGATGCTATCTCTGCAAGATGAAACAAGCATCAAAAGCAATAGTAACGGCGAAATTAATCTCATGGCAATCTGGGAAAGCAGTTTAAGGCGATTCACCCTGCAGGTTAGACTCTTTCACCATTTAATGGGTTGCATGTCTGCAATCCTTATTTTATCTTTATCGGACACCATCATCATTATTATGGAAGAACATCTTTTCCCCGAGAAACCCGCTAATAAATTATATTCGGAAAATGCAATCCGGGTGGGAACGTTTCTGGGAGGTCCTCTCGTGGCAGGCTACCTGATCGCCGACAACTATAAACAATTAGGGCAAATGGAAAAAGTAAGGACAACATGGATCCTATCGATTTTTGCTACCGTCGTGATATTTGTTATTGCTTTTCTCATGCCTGAAAAAACACCGCAACCT
>DASXOT010000464.1:0-1881 GCA_036494065.1 Chitinophagaceae bacterium | reverse complement strand
TCATATCTTCAAATGTTAATAATAAAATGAAAATATACTCTCGCCCTACTGTGTCTGTGGACTGCCGACTCACGCCTCACGACTATTTCTTAACGATCGTAATCGACTGCGTTGCATTCAACGGGCGAGGATTACCATCGGCATAAACCGGGGGAGCTAATGTGGGAGCTCTTTTCATAAAGTCCGTAACCTGTTCCGTGAGATATTCATTAGGGGGATTGCAGGTAATGCTTGTAGTCGTTACTTTGCCATTCAATCCAATTGTATATTCAACGTCAACGGCATATTGTCCCTTACGAACTTTCTTGGAATCCGATGCTTCCTGCGATACGATAGTTGTATTCACATCGATAAACCGCTTCCAGGATTTTTGTTTTGCATAAAAATTCTTATTGAGTGAATCTGGCATTGAAGGATCGAGTTTTGCCACATCACCTTTTTTAGTATCACCCAGCGCGGTCGCAGAAGGGTTGTATATCTTGGGCGCTACATATTTACTCGTGTCTTTCGAAACATATGTTTTGCTGGTGTCTGCCTTGATCTTTCCACCAAATAATGAATCCTTCAGCGATTGGGAACTGGCCGGCGAAGCAAAAAACAGGAAAGCAAATAAGAAAAGAGGTGCTATTTTTTTAGAATAAGCCATACAGCTCACTGTCGACCCTGCGGATGATTTCACCAAGATGTTCTTCATTGTCAGGAAATTTATTTTTGTCAACATCAACTATCAGCAGCGGACCTTCGCGGTAATTTTCAATCCATTTATTATAGAACTCGTTGAGTCGTTTTAAATAATCCAGGCGAATATTCTCTTCATACTCTCGTCCGCGCTTTTGGATTTGTCCAACCAGTGTAGGTACCGATGCTTTTAGATAGATTAAAAGATCAGGAGGCTGAACCATATTTTTTAAGGTTTGAAAGAACAGAAAGTAATTATCAAAATCTCTCTTGCTCATCAGCCCCATCTCATGCAAGTTCGGTGCAAAAATGTTAGCATCTTCATAAATCGTCCTGTCCTGGATAACCGTTTCTGTGCCTTTTTGAATTTCAACCAATTGTTGTAGACGGGTATTCAGGAAATAGATCTGCAGGTTAAAACTCCACCGTGGCATATCCTCGTAAAAATCCATCAAATAGGGATTGTGATCTACGTCTTCAAAATGTGGAATCCATTTGTAGTGCTTGCTTAATAGTTCTGTAAGTGTAGTTTTACCGGCCCCGATATTACCGGCCACCGCAATGTGTTTCGGTTTCTTTGTCTTTGCCATCGTAAACTGTCAGATTTCTACGTTCAGGTAAATCCTCCTTCAATCGTTAATTTAAAGATATAATATTGATCGCACCAAATACCAATTTACAATATTCAAATTAAAAATAATTAAGGCCGATGGCCTCTCTTACCAATCCCATTGTTATAGCGGCACTCTTTCTCGCTTTTTCTGCACCTTTCTCCATCACTTCCTGTAAATATTTTTCATTGGCCAGGATTGATTCCACCTTTTCTCTTATCGGTGAGATAAATCTTACCATATCTTCCGCCAGCTGTTTCTTCATATCACCATACCGAATGGTGCAATTATCATAATCGTCCTCGAATTTTTTCAACCCGTCTTCTATACCTACCAATTTCATCAGTAAAAATAGATTCTCTATATACTCAGGTTTTTTTGAATCCTTCTCAGTGGGGCCACTGTCAGTTTTTGCCCTCATTACCTTTTTCCGGATCAATTCGTCATCATCGCTTAAATATAAGGTCGCAAACTGGTTTTCACTCTTGCTCATTTTTCCGCTACCATCGAGGCTGGGGACTTTTACCAACACTTCACCAAAATTAAATGCAATGGGTTCGGGAAAGATCTGTCCGTAACGATGATTGAAACG
>DASXOT010000463.1:0-2902 GCA_036494065.1 Chitinophagaceae bacterium | reverse complement strand
CGGTCTTTTGGCCACTGCTTTGGTTCGTTACAGAAACCGTTATGTTGAAAACCGGATGCTGATTCAGTTGCGTAGGGCAGATTGTTGCGCCGGTAAGATCGTGAAACACGCGACCGAAACTACAGCTACAACCATCGGCTCCGCTATAGCTTGTACCATTGCCTGCAGAGGTAAGAGCTCCATTTGTTTTGCTGATCAGGTAAAAAGGACCATCTGAACGATAACCAAACATCTGACCTATTTCATCAAAGAATAAACTCGCAAAAAAGTTAGAACCGCCTAAATTAGGTACGCCAGAGACGCTTGTGCGAACACCGTTTGTTTTATTTATTTTATATAGCCAACCAGTATTACCATTCGTGGTTCCATACATTTGGCCATCTACAGGATTAATCGCGATGTCCGCAAAAGAATCGAATCCTGAACCAGATATTAAAATTGCGGTGAGAGAAGAAATGGGATTAGCAATTTTGAAAAATCTTCCACTTTGCGTGGTGAAGTAAAATGTTCCATCTGCATCGAAACAAGCAGAATAAGCAATTTCATCGTTGCTCAAAGCAGGGATGGCACCCAGGTCAACTTCATTGATCCCGCCTGATCCAATCTTTAACAGATGAGCTTTTGCACCTGAGGCAGGGTAGCGGATGGCATATATATATCCATCAATCGGGTTTATTCCCATTGCATTGAAACCGATGCTACCGGGATTAAGACCGAATGAATTGGGCGTGATCGTCAAACCAGAAAAAGAAAGCTTTTCCAGGAGCGTACTACCTGTTGATCCGGAAATAGGTCCATGGCTGACATAAAACTGACCGTTACAACCCACGGGTGCTGAAGGATTCGAAACGGTGACTGTAACATTCAGGCTGCCTGTCGTTGAAGTGGTACCGCCGCTATTAGTAGTTACGGTATAGTTCAATTTGAAAGTGTAAGTTCCTGCAACAGCTCCGGAAGGAAATGATGCAGTTGCAGCGACTGAGTTATTATTAGAAGTCTGGTTCGGGCTAAAACTCGTAGAACCCACGCTAATAGTTTGAGGACCGCTTACAAATGACCAGGAACTGGAACTGATAAATCTCCGGTTGCTGGGAGGTGTTCCTGTAAGTGTTACAGGTGTTGCAGATGAATTCGAAAAGGCTGAGGGGCTTGCCAGGCCTGTTTGAGAAAATGCTTCGTCTGCCCCAAGAATGGCAAACAGCATTAATAAAAATAACCATTTTGAAAAAGTAAAATTTTTCATTGCTCAAAGTTTTATAATGAATAAAAAAATCCTTAATAGGGCGGTTTTGCGGAAATGGAAATACAAGGGGGCTTTCCGGTGGAAGTGGAAATGGTCAATTAAGGATCTGTAAGATTAATAAAACTGAGGCCTTTTGAGAGGAAATGGATACGGTGTCGTCTTGGGATTGGCTATTCAGAGAATGGAGGAATAACTATAGAGGCCGTAAAAATAATCAGCGTTTTTCATATGTGCAATAGTCTGCGAAAAATTTTGGAAACTTGTTTGAGTTACTATTGCTTATTCAGTTTGCTTCTTCGTTGAGCCTCAGCAATAAGGATTATTTTTGAATATGCCTGATATAATTGTAACGAAACATCTTTTTAAGCGATTTAATGAGATAATCGCTATTGATGATCTTTCTTTCTCTGTTCCCGCGGGCAAAATATATGGATTCCTGGGGCAGAATGGGGCTGGTAAATCTACGACCATCAGAATGTTGCTGACCCTTATCGAGCCTAGCGAGGGAGAGATTGAAATCTTTGGGTTGAATTTAAAAAGGCATAGGAAGGATATTTTAAAGCGTGTGGGTGCTATAATAGAAAGACCCGATACATATAAATACCTCACGGCTTTAGAAAACCTGAAAATTTTTGCCGCAATGAGTGGGATAAGTATTTCAGGCAAACAATTATTAGAACACCTTGAAAAAGTTGGATTGGCAGAGAGGGCAAAAAGTAAGGTAAAAACCTATTCCCAGGGGATGAAGCAACGGCTGGGAATTGCCATCGCTTTGATTAATGACCCAGACCTTGTGATCTTGGATGAACCCATGAATGGCCTCGATCCCCAGGGTATTGTTGATATGCGAAACCTCATTTTACATTTAAGTAAAGAAATGAAAAAGACAGTTTTCATTTCCTCACACCTGCTAAATGAAATGGAATTGATCGCCGATTCAATGTTAATCATCGATAAGGGTAAAAAAGTAACTGAGGGGAAAACAAACGAACTATTTGATCCCGCGGATACGATGATAGAACTTCAAACCAATAATTCAGCCGAGGTTTATGCGAAATTGCAGAAGACAGACCTAAATGAATACCTTTCGAGCAAGAGAGGTGATTATATTTTATTTCGGATGCACCGCGAGAAAGTGTCGATGCTTATAAAAAAATTAGTTCAGCTGGATATCGAGATCATTTCACTATACTCGAAACATTCGCTTGAAAATTATTTCCTGTCTCTTACAACCGAAAATCAGCATGTGGGATCTTTTAAAAATTGAACTGTTCAAAATATTTAAAAGACCAAGAACATATATTGCTTTTGGTGCGATCGCTATTGTTGTTTTTCTTTTCCAAATTGCCATGTGGTATGATGGAATAACTTATATCGATCTTGTCCTGAGTAATATTAATATTTCATTTGATTTTTCCAGGCTTTTCAAACACAGGATTCTAAACGGTTATTTTATTTGTTTTGCGATCCTAAACATTCTATTAATCCAAATGCCATTATTGGTAGCACTCGTTTCGGGTGATTCGATCGCCGGTGAAGCGAATATGGGAACCTTGCGCCTGTCGTTGACCAAACCGGTCAGCAGGGTTCGATACATGATCGTGAAATTCCTCGCATCCTTTGTATATACGGTAGCGTTGTTGCTATTCCTGGCAATAT
>DASXOT010000462.1:0-2569 GCA_036494065.1 Chitinophagaceae bacterium | reverse complement strand
GGATTTTCTTTTCTCAGCTTTTCCATTTCCTGCCTGGCATTGGTATAGGGATCTACGTATGTGGCAACGGCTCCGGGCATTTTTTTCTTTCTGGTCAACAAGTAAATAATGGCAACCACCAGCAAAACACTCAGGCCAGCATACCAATACCAGGTTTGATCCTTCTTTTTCTTCTTAACGTCAACCTTAAGAACATCTTTAATATCATGATAATCCCTTGTGGAGTCAAAGGGAGAAAACCCAACGTTCACGGGCATGGAATCAGTAAACAGGGCCCTGTCGCCTGCCAATTCAAATGAAGGTATTACCCAATGGCCTGAATCGAAACTGGTAAGTGTCAAAGTTTGCATCAGTGTAATTCCCTCGTTATTCTTGTCAATCGTATCTATTTTTTTTCTTTCTAGTATTTCGAAATGTGGAATCGAATCAATGGAGAAAAAACTCATAGGTTCATGTAAAGGAAAATCGGCTTGAAGGGAAAAATGAATTTGTTCACCGATTACAATGTTGTTTTTATCAACATTTGCTTTGATCGCTATATTATTCTGCGAATGACTAACAATGGTTAAAAATAAGAAAGGGGAAAAGAAAAAAACTTTATGTAGTTGATCCAAAAACATTCAATCATTTAATCAGATTAATTATCGATTCCTGCTCGCAAAAAAACGCTGTAATAATTTTACATAATCGTCGCCGGTGCGGATATGCAAAAGGTCTGAGCCCGTTTTCTTAAAAATATTCGTGCTATAATCTGTAACCCGAAAAAACTCCTGCTGGTATTGTTCACGAACAAAAGCACTTCCTGTATCAATCCATTTTGTTTTACGGGACTCCGCGTCTCTAACCTGCACCAATCCTATTTTCGGTAACTCCATGTCCATTTTGTCATATACTTTGATGCCGATCACATCATGTTTCTTTGCAGTTACCTTCAAAGCATCATCATAATTGGCGTCTAAAAAATCGCTTAAGATAAATGCAATGCTTTGCTGTCTTGTTGAGTTCCTGAAAAATTTAAGCGCATTACTTAACTGTGTCCCTTTATGATTCGATTCTTCTGTCAACAGTTTTCGCACAATATATAGCGCATGTTGCCGGCCTTTTTTTGGTGGAATATATGCTTCCACCTCATCGCTATAAAAGATCACGCCTATTTTATCACCGTTGTTAACGGCTGAAAAACTTAAGACTGCGGCGATCTCGGTAATAATGTCTTTTTTTCTTGCATACGTGGTGCCAAACATGGCACTCGCGCTTATGTCCACCAACAGCATTACCGTCAACTCTCGTTCTTCTTCGAACACCTTGCTGTAAGGATGACCTAACCTGGCGGAAACGTTCCAGTCTATAAACCGGATGTCATCGCCGTGAGTGTATTCCCTCACCTCTTTGAAGGACATTCCTTTTCCCTTAAAGGCACTGTGATATTCGCCCGTAAAAAGATCGCTCGTGAGCTTTTTACTTTTAATCTCAAGCTCGCGTACCTTTTTTAATATTTCTGTCGTAGTCAGCAATTATCTTTTCTTTAGGTTCTTTAATTCATTTTTATTCTACGGCACATTGATCTGCTTCAGTACATCATCCACCACATTCTCAACATTTATGCTTTCTGCCTCTGCCTCGTAGGTTAGTCCAATACGATGTCGCAATACATCCTTGCAAATGCTCCGAATATCTTCGGGTACTACAAATCCACGCTTGCTCAGGAACGCTTGTGCTTTTGCGGCCAACGCCAAATTGATGCTTCCTCTTGGTGAAGCGCCATAAGAAATCAATGGTTTTAATTTTTCGAGTTTGTATTTCTCTGGCTGACGTGTAGCAAAAACAATATCGAGAATATACTGCTCAATCTTTTCATCCATATAAATCTGCCGGACCAGTTCACGGGCATTCCCGATTTCCATCACAGATACAACCTGCTTTACCGGTGACAAATTAAGCCCCTGCACATTTTGCCTGATGATCATTTGTTCTTCGTGCATCTTCGGATAATCAACAATTACCTTCATGATAAAACGATCCACCTGCGCCTCAGGTAACGGATAAGTGCCTTCCTGCTCCAATGGATTTTGTGTGGCAAGGACGAGGAATGGTTCTTCTAATTTGAATGTTGTGTCCCCAATAGTCACCTGTCGTTCCTGCATAGCTTCCAGCAGCGCACTTTGCACTTTGGCCGGTGCACGATTGATCTCATCGGCTAAAATAAAATTGGCGAAGACAGGGCCCTTGCGAACAACAAATTCATTTCGCTGCTGATTGTAGATCATGGTTCCAATAACGTCGGCAGGTAAAAGATCGGGCGTAAATTGTATGCGGCTAAATTTCGCATGAATAGCCTGGGCAAGCGACTTTATCGTCAATGTTTTTGCTAACCCCGGAACACCCTCGAGTAATACATGTCCATTACTAAGTAAGCCGATCAGCAACCTGTCAAGCATGTGGCTTTGCCCTACGATTACATGGCTTATTTCCTCTCTCAACCTATCTACAAATTGTCCGGCATGCGAAATGCGTTCATTTAACTGACGTATGTCTTCGGCGGTTTTTAACATGATTGATATTTATTTTT
>DASXOT010000461.1:0-3953 GCA_036494065.1 Chitinophagaceae bacterium | reverse complement strand
CTGAGTTTGGGGTTTCCGGTTTTGCAAAATCTTCACAAGATGGCTACAATAATATTTTACAAATTGTTGTTTATTCTTTTAGAAATCAAAAAATCAGTTAATAGATTTTAACTACAGCCTCATTTCATTGGCATTATAGTTGGTCAAATTTTGTGAACCAAAAAAATAAATATGAAAACAAAATTTCTTAGCCTTGGTGCTGCTCTTTTGATCTCACAGTTGATGATGGCGCAATTTCACCTGGGTGTCAAAGCCGGCGCAAATATTACCAAACTGGATGGTAAATCATTCGAACAGGAATTTAAATACGGTTATAATGTTGGTGCTTTTGCTGAAATCGGTTTGGGGGGTAAATTTTCCTTTAATCCGGAAGTCTTATTTAACCAGTATTCTTCAACATTAGACAGCAACTATAAATCCATCTATGAGAATGTGATCGCCTCAAATCAGAGCAAGGTCAAGTTAAATTATCTTACGATCCCACTTTTGCTCGATTACAAATTATTAGGTCCTATTCACCTGCAGGCGGGTCCTCAATTTGGCGTGCTCATGAATCACGATAAAACATTTTTGCAAAATGGCGGTGACGCATTTAAGGGTGGAGATTTCTCGATGGTGGCCGGTGCCGAAATTAAAGTGGCTCAGCTAAGAATTACCGGACGTTACTTAATTGGTTTGAACAACATCAATGATATCGATAACCAGGATAAATGGAAAAATCAGGTTATACAATTATCCGTTGGAATAGCCCTTTAAAGTTCAAATACCTCATGAAGTAATCCCGCCAGCGGCGGGATTTTTTTATGCCCTCAAATCCCTCGAAAATGGTGGTTTTCATGATAATAAATGCCTGGTTGAAAAATCGACCGATCATGATAGGCATAATCCTTGACTACTATACCATCCTGTTGTATTTTTAGCCCCTCCCGCCCGGCGGGTGTCATATTGTCTAAAGAAAAACTAATGAGTTTTGAGAATTTTTTCCAGAAGAACGAAGATGAAATGGATTTCATTCCCATCATCCCGTTAAATGAAGGTGATAGTGAAAGTATGGACGGGATCGAGGTCCCCGCTGAGATTTCCCTTTTACCACTTCGAAATACAGTACTTTTTCCCGGCGTGGTACTGCCGATAACTGTTGGTCGTGACAAGAGCATTCGCGCCGTTAATGACGCGTATAAGACTGACAAATTGATTGGTGTGATTGCGCAAAAGGACAGTAGTATTGAAGATCCAGAAAAAAAAGACCTTGAGGAAGTTGGGACTATTGCCAAAATAGTCAAGGTGATAAAGATGCCAGATGGTGGAACGACCGTTATCATCCAGGGCAAAACACGATTCTGCATCCAGGCGATTATCAGCGAAGACCCTTATTTTCGCGCGGCAATAAAATCCCTGGTAGATGAAGAGGCGCCAAAAGATCCGGACTTCGAAGCTTATGTAGCCAACATAAAAGAAATGGCGGCTGATATTATACAGCTGTCGCCTAATATTCCTTCGGAAGCGGCCATCATTCTCCGCAATATCGAAAGCCCTTCCTTTTTGATCCACTTTGTCTCCGGCAATTTAAATACTGATATAAAGGATAAGCAAAAATTGCTTGAGCTAAACAACATTCGGGAGAGAGCAGATCTCCTGATGAAGTTATTGCAAAAGGAATTGCAATTCGCAGAGCTTAAGAACAAGGTTACCAATAAAACAAAAACAGAGATTGACAAGCAACAACGGGAATATTTTCTGCAGCAACAATTGAAGAGTATCAAAGAAGAATTGGGCGGTGATTCGAATGACCGGGAGCTGAAGGACATGCAAAAAAAGGCTGAAGCAAAAAAATGGCCCGAAGCTGCGAAGGAAATGTTCAGAAAAGGAATTGAGAAACTCGAAAGGATGCATCCCAGCACACCGGATTATTCAGTTGTTTACAATCATCTCGATTTGATGCTGGACTTACCGTGGGAAGCTTATACGGAAGATCATTACGATTTGAGAAAATCGAAGAAAATACTGGATGACGATCACTATGGAATGGACAAGATCAAAGAGAGGATACTCGAATACTTAGCCGTATTAAAGTTGAAAGGGGATATGAAGAGTCCCATTCTTTGCTTTGTCGGCCCTCCGGGAATCGGCAAAACCTCACTGGGTCGAAGTATTGCTAACGCGATCGGGCGCAAATATGTGCGATTGAGTTTGGGTGGTCTGCACGATGAAAGTGAAATACGCGGTCACCGCAAAACATATATCGGGGCTATGCCTGGACGGATTATTCAATCGATCCGTAAAATAAAATCTTCAAACCCGGTGATGATCCTGGATGAGATCGACAAAGTTGGAAATGATTTTAGAGGCGACCCATCATCGGCGTTGTTGGAAGTGCTTGACCCGGAACAAAACAATAGTTTTTATGATAATTATCTCGAGTTGGAATATGACCTAAGCAAAGTATTATTTATTGCCACGGCCAATAATATCCAGAATATTCAACCGGCTTTGCGCGACCGGTTGGAAATTATTGAACTGGGTGGTTACGCAGTAGAAGAGAAAATTGAAATCGCCAGGCGTCACCTTGTTCCCAAACAAAAAGAATTACATGGACTAAAGAGCATGGACTTTAAGATCAATGATGAGATCATCAAAAAAATAATTCACGACTATACCAGGGAAAGCGGGGTACGAGAGCTTGACAGGAACCTGGCGGCGATCATGAGATACCAGGCGAAGGAATTTGCCATGAATGAAAAATTGATCAATTCTATTTCAGGGAAGGATGTAGAGAAGGTACTCGGCAAATCCCGCTTCTCCTATGATCTCTATAAAAATGCGAATATGCCAGGCGTAGCTGTGGGTCTCGCTTATACGTATGTTGGAGGCGATATTTTATTTATAGAGACCAGTTTGAGTGACGGCAAAGGTGAATTAAGACTAACCGGGAACCTGGGAAATGTAATGAAGGAAAGCGCAAGTACGGCATTGACCTATTTGCAGTCCAATGCAAAAAAATATGGAATTGATTCAAAGATCTTCGAAAAGAAAAATATTCATATTCATGTACCGGAAGGAGCAGTTCCCAAGGATGGACCAAGCGCCGGTGTAACTATGCTGGCGGCGATAGCCTCGGCTGTAACGGCACGGAAAATAAAACCGTTTCTCGGAATGACTGGAGAAATTACCCTTCGTGGCCAGGTGCTCCCTGTAGGGGGTATCAAAGAAAAAGTACTGGCGGCTAAACGTGCCGGCTTGAAAGAAATCATTCTTTGCTGGCAGAACGAAAAAGATATTGAAGAGATCAATCCCGACTTTATCAAGGGCATGGAATTCCATTTTGTAAAAAACATGAAAGAGGTGCTGGAACTCTCCCTGGGTGATTAATAAAAAAATTTGAACTCAGGCAACCAAAAATGATTTTTTTATGATGTATTACTAGTAAGAATTTTCATGTTGGTTGTTTTAAGGGTTAAAAGGAACTCCTCTATTTTTATGGAGGAGTTTCAGCTTTTTAGGGCTTACTGGTCCGGTCTGCATCTAATCCTCTGTCGTTCCAAAAACTTTTCTCATATTCGTAACCTGTGCGGTTGCAAATTTTCATATCGAGTCTGCTGGTTTCCTCCCTTGTAAATGGACAAACAATCGGTGGCAGTTCTGCCTTCAGTTTTATGAACCTGCCGAATTCGCCACAGCTTACAGGCCTGGGGGGCGTAAACGTTTCCCAAACCTCCAATGATGTTGGCATGGCCTTTTACAATCCTGCGCTTCTTACGCAGTCAATGCATACACAAATGAATGCCGTGTTCAATAGTTTTTACGATGGTATTAGCACCTATCATTTGTCGTTGGCGTATCATAGCCCCGCCCTAAACTCTAATTTTTTATTGGGAGTTCATTATTTCAGTTATGGCGACATTCAACAAACCGACGCTAGCGGAAATATACTTGGCTCATTGCGGCCTACTGAT
>DASXOT010000460.1:0-2722 GCA_036494065.1 Chitinophagaceae bacterium | reverse complement strand
GGTAGTTTTAATCTTTAGATATGGGAAAAGAATTTGTAATAAGAATTGTATTGCTGGCCTTGATCAGTTTGCGCTTACACACTTTGTTGGCTCAAACCAGTTCAACTGTGGTAAAAAAGGGGTCAAAATATGACACAATTATTCGTAAACATGTTGACAAACCTATTGTAAAGCAAACCGCAAAACAGGCAGCTCCGGAAATCGTTTTACCCGTGCCCGAGTTTGTTAATCAACCTTATTTCTATGACAAAGACGGAAATAAATTAATCAGACTGGAGTCTAACAGCGCCGAACTCGTAACTAAAAAGAAAACACTCGGCCTAAAAGGAGCTAAACAAATGTTTTCAATGGACGATGTCTCTGCCAAAGTAAGGTTTACTTCTAAGCCCAATATTGTTTTTTTTATAAAAACCGGCGGTGATGTTATCGACCTCACCTCCTATATTAAGCTATACAAATTTATTTCGGAAGACCAGAAAAGAGTGGTAACGGTTACTTCGAAAGAAGGGTTGCTAAATAATAACGAAGAAGAAAAGGGAAAGCAAATCAGCTTCAGCGTTAAATCGATTTCAAACGACAACTATATGATCCAGTTTGCGGATACACTGGAAGCTGGGGAATATGGTTTTGTCTGGGTAAAAAACATGGATTTGAAGGAATTTACCGTTTTCACCTTTGGTATCGATTGGAAGAGCAGTAATTGACCCACTAACTTTTGTTCTATTGTTCAACAGTAAAAAACATTTTAAGTTTTCAAAAATTTACTTATGAGGAAAATAATGTTTGCCGCAGCTTTTTTGGCTCCTGTTTTTGCATGTGCCCAATTGGGCATTGGCCTGAAAGCAGGTTTGAATTTTGCCAACGTCACTAACGCTTCTTCGATCAACAGCAGCAGCCAAACGGGCTTTGTAGTTGGCTTGTTTTTAGCTCCCAATTCCAAGGGCGTAATCAGTTCACGAACCGAGATTGATTATTCCCGGCAGGGGTATAATTACGGCAGCAGTACGAATACGGGGAATGTAAATCTCGACTATATCCTCATTCCTCAATTGATGGGAATTAATATTACCAAGTTTGTGCAGTTGCAAATTGGAGCACAAATGGCCTTTCTTATCAACGCAAAAGCAGATAGTAGTACATCCACCGGAAGCACAGGCAGCAGCCCATACGGCAAACTCATGGACTACTACAATAAATTCGATTACGGATTTGCTGGTGGTATTGAAATTCATCCTTTCAAAGGGCTGTTGATCGGTGCGAGATATAACATAAGTCTTGGGAATCTTTATAAAGACCCTTCAACGCTCATGACTGGAGGTTCATTCACCACACCGCCCAGCTTTATTCCCAAAGTGGATGTAAAAAATAACGTCCTCCAGATATTCATTGGATGGAAATTTGGCGGTAACTCGTCATCAAAAAAGAAATCAAATGAAAAAAATTAACGGATCGCTACGCATTCTTCTGCTTTCCTGTCTACTGTTGCCTGCGTACCCCGTCCTGGCTCAAACATATCCAGAGCCGGAATTCGCCAATGAAATTTATTTTCTGGGCAAGGACAACGGCAACAAACTGGTTCGCCTGGAAAAAGGCTCCTCCAAAATGGATACAAAGACAAAGATGGGTGGCTTTGGCGGCTCCGAGAGCGGCTATTCAATAGATGGCAGCAAATCACAGGTGAGGCTCGGTGCTGAAGCAAATCTTTCTTTTGTTATTTCAAATGGTGCTTCGAATTCTTCATCCGGAGAATCGAATTCATCGAGGTCCGACTCTGTGATGAGGGCGAACGGAATAGATCCTGCTATGATGAAAATGACCGGAGATCCATCGCAGACAATTACTTTGTATAAGCTCGATATTGAAAAGGGCGACAGAAAGGTGTTGTTGCAAAAGATTCCGGGAGCCAACCCATTTGGCAGTCATAAAATGCAATCGAGCGATAAGTACACCTTTAGTGCAAAAAAAATAAGAGATGGATACTGGGAGTTGGTAGTCGATAAACCGCTTCCAAAGGGAGAATATGCCTTCACCATGATGGATACAGGTATAAGTTCTATGAGCGGAGGTACACTGTTCTTCGCATTCGGAATTGATTGATCTATGAGCCGGACCATAAAATCTATATCAATTTCTTAAAAACTTATGGAAATACAGGCATCACGATTCTAATTGTAATGCCCGTGTTTTTATGTATAAACCTTACACTGCGCTTTTTTTGTTTCTCTTTATAGCATTTCAATTTTCATAGCGAAAATGAAAAGGTAAAATCCTTCTATCGCCCTACAAAATCATTATGGAATGGAGTTGCGCAACCCGAGCTCAGTAAATTGAAAATAAAGGCAGATGAGGCCAGGGCCTTCGTTCAAAAAAATCATTATAATGACAGTCTTTGTTTTATGATTGATATGAGTCTGCCTTCCAATCAGGACCGTTTTTTTGTCTATAGCTTAAAGAAAGATACGATGCAAAATGAAGGTTTGGTGGCACATGGTCATTGCAATCAAGCCTGGCTAGCTGCCAGGAAATATAGTAATGTCATCGGCTGCGGTTGTACCGCCCTGGGTAAATATAAAGTCGCGACTTCGTATATGGGTCAGTTTGGCCTTGCATTCAAATTATACGGCCTCGATAAAACAAATGACAATGCATTTGCGAGGGCCATTGTTCTGCATGCCCACGACTGTGTGCCGGGGAGCGAGGTGAGTTCTGAAATTTGCGAAAG
>DASXOT010000459.1:0-3635 GCA_036494065.1 Chitinophagaceae bacterium | reverse complement strand
GGGTGGTCATTCAACTTCCGAGTATATTCATAATGAAAGCTGGCTTTCTATTAACACCATGCAGAGCGGTCATGGCAATGGACACGATGTGGCTGTGTGGAAAATGATTGAACATGATCGTAGTTTATTACCCGCAAAGCCAACGCTCGATGATGAGCCTAATTATGAAGATCATCCTGTAAATCCATGGCCGAAGTGGGATCCGGCCAATGGCTATTTTAGAGATTACGATGTTCGCAAACAAACTTATCGTTCCGTATTTGCAGGTGCTTGTGGCGTTACATATGGCAATCACGCAGTTTGGCAATTCCTGAGTGCGAGAGAGGATACGATCAATCACGCCGATCGCTATTGGACAAACGCTATCAACAGACCAGGTGCTTTCCAGGTTGGTTATTTGAAAAAATTGATCGAATCTTATTCCATTGTGAATCGCATCCCGGATCAATCGCTTATACTTAGAGGACAGGGTGAAAAAGGAGAATATATCACTGCTTTCAGAAATCAGGATAATAATTATGCAATGATCTATTTGCCAGTGGGCAAGAAAATTGTAGTAAATACTTCATTCATAAAAACAAAAAAATTGAAAGCCAGTTGGTTTAATCCCCGGAACGGCCGGATAGAAAAAGCTGCAGTGCTTGGTAAAAAAGAAGAGATGAGTTTTACATCTCCACCGGGGAATTTCCAAACGGATTGGGTTTTAATTATTGAAAAAATTTAAATTGATTAACATGTTTCACGATGCATCATCAGAAGAAATCAATAAAGCGATCGAATCATCATGGACGGCTTTCCAGGTTTACCGGCAGTTTTCTTTGAACCGCAGAGCTGAGTTCATGCATGCTGTTGCAAAAAAGTTGGACAGTCTCGGGGATGAATTATTGCAGACAGCTCATGAAGAAACTCATTTGCCCATGCCAAGATTGAAAAGCGAGAAAGCAAGGACAATATTTCAGTTAAATAACTACGCTGATGCCTGCGAAAGAGGGGAGTGGCTTGAGGCAAGAATTGATACCGCGATGCCCGATCGCAATCCACCGAAATCCGATCTAAGAAAAATGTTAATTCCGCTCGGACCTGTGGCAGTTTTCGGGGCGGCTAATTTTCCTTTTGCCTACTCGACCGCTGGCGGCGATACAGCTTGCGCATTGGCCGCTGGGTGCCCTGTAATAGTAAAATCGCATCCAGCTCATGCACTGACAAGTGAAATGGTAGCAAGTGCAATTTTGGAAGCCGCAAAAGATTGTAATATGCCAGAAGGAGTTTTTTCACATCTCCACGGATCGGGAAATGAAGTTGGTGAAGCAATAATAAAACATCCACGTATAAAAGCAGTTGGATTTACCGGTTCTTTCATGGGTGGCAAGCAATTATTTGATTGGGCCAATCAAAGAAAAGAACCTATCCCGGTATTTGCAGAGATGAGCAGTATTAACCCTGTTTTTTTACTACCCATAAAAATGAAACAGTCGGCTGTAGAAGTAGCAAAGCTGTACGCAAGTTCAATTACACTTGGAGTTGGTCAGTTTTGTACTAACCCGGGACTGATCATCGGCGTTGACAACGACGATTTGGAGATATTCATTCAAACACTTGGTGGAGAAATTAAACACTCAGCACCCGGCGATATGCTGCACACGGGAATTTTTAAAAACTATGTCGAGAGAAGAGCCAATGCACTTGCCCAACAGGAGGTACAAACCGTTGCTGCGTCCGAAATCGATCCGTTATTCAATCAGGGCACACCAACAATTGCTTCTGCAACAGCGAAAGCATTTATCAATAATCCCATTCTTCACCAGGAAGTGTTTGGTCCGTATTCAATAGTGATCCGGTGTAAAGACATTGACGAAATGCTTGAAGTGACTCGCCATATCGAAGGGCAATTAACAGCGACACTAATGGCAACGGAGGAAGACTTGAGATCAAACCAGGAATTAGTGGAGTTGGTAAAAAATATTTGTGGCCGTTTCATCTTTAATGGAGTGCCCACGGGCGTTGAGGTGTGTTTAAGTATGCAGCACGGAGGGCCATTTCCTGCAACCACTGACTCCCGGTTTACATCCGTAGGCGCCGATGGTATCAAACGTTTTGCCAGGCCTATTTGCTATCAAAATTGGCCAGATAGTTTGTTGCCCGAGGAATTAAAAGACGAAAATCCGCTCAACATCTATCGCACGGTGAATGATCGGTTAACGAAGGACCTGGCAGAGCGATAGGTAATCCGTGGAACTTTTGAACCGTCCAAACAATCATTTCCTGTTGATCGGAAATCTCTTCAGGATAATATCCCCGGTAGTTGTAATTCCTTCAATGGTGACAGTATAAGTTGTATTTGGATCGGCTGTGAAGAAATTTATCATGGCTTTTCCATTCTCGTCTGTAATCAAAGGACCGCTCCAATAAACAGTGGATCTTCGATCCGAAGAGTTATTCTTTTTTATTTCTTTCCGGGTATAATCTGGCTGGCTAAAAAAAGAGGGTAATGTATATCCCGGCGGGTAAAATTTTTTTAGTATGCTTTTAGTTTCATCGGTGTTCCTGGGTGAGGTCCGTGAGTTAATAATAATGACGCCGTTAGCAGCTCTTACACCGTAGATCGCAGCGTCGGAGCCATACAATACTTCAATAAAATCGATGTAAGCGGGAGAAAGAGAATTTAAAAAATTGACTAACGGGCTGGGGCCTTGCATACTTACCTCCTCGATGACAGTGTCGCGACCGGAATTAGGTGACACTATGTGAATCATATTATCATCCAACTGAACCTGCACACCATCCATTATTACAAGTGGCTCGGCGTTCCCACCCGGATCAATAATGAGCTTACCATTTCTAAGATGCGCTCCTGGCATCATAAGAACTGAGCTGGAAATATTATTCGTCCCCCCCTCTGTTACCATATCTGTAGTAATGATCCTGGAAAAAAGGCTCATTCTTTTTTTCTCATCAAACTTAGCCGGCTTTCTTACTTTGGCATTTACGATTACTTCTGATAGTTCTTTCCCCTGGCCGGATAAAAGAAAATCCTGGGGCTCTGATTTCTTTTGCGCGATTTCCGTATAGGCAGCTGCAGGCAGTGGTTTCTTCAAATAAGCAGGTGTCGTGAACCGTGGCGCCAAAATGCTATCCAAAGCAATTTTAGCTTCAACCGGCCGGCCTTTTAAATCAGTGGCTTGCAGCATGAACTGTATACTATCAACATCACCGGGAAGATTAAAATTAAAATGACCGTCATTGTCGGTTGTATCTGATTTAAAAATAGCCCGACCCTGGGTAGAAAAAAGTGTAACTACGATATTCGAAAGCGGGCCACCTTTTTTGTTGACTACCCGGCCATGTTCGTTAAAAAAATTATCGTCCGCCCTGTGATCGCTTACGGACGATGTACGATCAGAGAGATTCCACTTTCTGTATATGCTCTTTTGTGCGAGCATAACCAGGTCATTGTCTGCCGCCGAAAATGGCTTCTTCATCACGTTGGCAATATCGTCATCATAAAAATATTTAACGGCGTTATCATCTGTCACAGAAACGTTCATCAATGACAACTGCGGATGATCTTCGCCCTTACTTACCACCAGGTTGATCTCCACATTATCTCTTGGCTCATAGTTTTTTTTGTCGGGTCT
>DASXOT010000458.1:0-3985 GCA_036494065.1 Chitinophagaceae bacterium | reverse complement strand
CGAAAGGCACAGAAATGCTTGCACAAATAACTTGCGACTAAACTCCTTCGTGTCCTAGTGCCGCAGCGGTTCAGCTCGAGGCTTTGGGTCCACAAAGAAGTCACAAACCTCCTTCGCACACGTCTTGCCACAGAGGCGCGGAAGCGCACGGAAAAAATACTAATTGCAATGTTTAGTCCGAGGAGCGTTTAACCGGAGTGAAAATGTTTTTTTCGGAAAATGGTTGCAGTGGAAGCACCGAGAGGCACAGAGATGCCTGCACAAATAACTTGCGACTAAACTCCTTCGTGTCCTAGTGCCGCAGCGCTTCAGCTCGAGGTTTTGGGTCGCAAAGAAGTCACAAAACTCCTTCGCATACGTCTTGCCACGGAGGCACGGAAGCGCACGGAAAAAATGCTAATTGCCGTGTTTAGTCCGAGAAGCGTTTAACCGGATTGAAAATATTTTTTTCGGAAAATGGTCGCAGTGGAACAAAGTCCTCCTAAGTCAATGTACAAAATGATTGTATCGCTGCAGTTCGTAATTTTGAATCATGACCAGCACACAACAGAAATTGAACCTCCGATTTGGCATTCTTTGCGCAATGATCGTGCTTGCCGCTTTTAGTCGCGTCATACCGCATATGCTCAACTTTTCACCATTGGGAGCTATCGCTTTATTTGGCGCCGCCTATTTTCAGAAGAAATGGCAGGCATTTTTGATTCCGATCGCTGCCACCTGGTTGAGTGATGTTTTTATTAACAATGTTGTCTATGCAAAATACTATCCCAGCTTTACCTGGGCGGACGATGGTTTTTATTGGATATATGGAACGTATTTGCTCATAGTGCTGGCCGGGATTTTTATTTTGAGGAAAATAACTATTTCAAGGATTGTTCTTGCATCTCTTTCATCAACAGCAATATTTTTTATCGTGACCAATTTCATTTGCTGGCCGGGTAGCAAAATTTATTCGCAGGATTTTAATGGGTTGATGAATTGCTTTGCGGCAGGTATTCCATTTCTAAAAGGAACATTTTTAGGTGACCTGTCCTATTCTGCCATATTATTTGGCCTTCTCGCCATCATGCAAAGAAGTATTCATGGATTAAGTCCTGCCAGCGCGCGGCCCTCTTCATCCTGAGAAATTTTTACAAAACGCAAGGCGTGATATCGGCGCTTCGGTTTTAAACCAAATGCATGGATCTTTTACCTGATTTTTCGCCCAAAAGAATTGTGTGCCTCACTGAGGAGTCTGTAGAAACGCTTTATCTCTTAGGCGAGCAAGATCGCATCGTCGGAATTTCGGGCTTTGCTGTACGACCTCCGGGAATACGTAAGGCAAAACCAATCGTCTCAACTTTTATCGATGCCGATATTGATAAGATCATCTCTCTGCAACCCGACCTGGTAATAGGATTTTCTGACATACAGGCGGAAATAGCCAAACAGCTAATTGCAAAAGGAGTAACTGTTTGGATTAACAATTATAGAACGGTAGATGGCATTTTCAATATGATTGGTCAATTGGGAAGTTTGATAGGACGGAGTGAAAAAGGAAACGATTTGATTCATCAATTCAGAAACGGCATTCAAAAAATCCAGGAAAGCGAAGCAGGCAAACCAAAACCGAAAGTATATTTTGAAGAATGGTTTGATCCCTTAATATCCGGGATTTGCTGGGTCAGTGAGTTAATTGAAATGGCTGGTGGCATTGACATTTACAAAGAAAAGCAAAACGCATTCCTGGCGAAAGACCGGATTATTGCTGACAAAAATGATGTAGTGGAACGCAACCCCGACATTATTCTTGCTTCCTGGTGCGGTAAGAAATTTAAAAAGGAAAGATTAGTATCGCGACAAAACTGGAACGATATCAATGCCGTGAAAGATGATTTTGTTTTTGAGATAAAATCTTCTGTGATTCTACAACCGGGTCCGGCTGCAATTACGGAGGGCATCGAAATGATAGCCTCTATAATTAACCATTGGCATTCCTCCAAACGTTACTGACGCGAATGATATTCTCTTTTTTTTATCTGCGCGATCCGCAGGAAAAAATTTCGTAGATTGTTCGCAGAAGCCTCTTCCCCAAAACATCACGACCCAAAGCACATCTGTACCGGATGTTTCATTACAATTTTATTGATTAAAAATGGCCACCCAAAAAGAACAATTGCTTACTTCAATAAACGCGGCACTAGAAAAAGAACTGTTCACAAAAAGCCGTGAGCTGGAAACTGAAGCTGCTTTAGAAAAAACCAACAGGACAGGGAAGGGGGTTTGGATTATCGCTGGCGTATGACATTGTAAAAGCGGATGGCGGTGAAATAAAAGTGGAGTCACAGGAAGGTGAAGGAAGTCAGTTCACCATTATTCTAACCGTTTGATGCTACAATTCGGCAGTCGATGCCGATGCTCTAAAATGAATGCTATTTTTTGATAAAACCTGAGCCAATATGTCTGCAAATTCCACTTCAAAAGAACGCATAACATCCGTGGATCTTGTACGGGGCATTGTAATGATTATTATGGCGCTTGACCATTGCCGTGATTTGCTGGGCAACGATTCCACGGCAAACCCTACAAATCTTCAGACCACGACAATAGGGCTTTTTTTTACCAGGTGGATAACGCATCTGTGTGCGCCCACTTTTGTTTTCTTATCCGGCACATCGGCATTCCTTGCCATGAAGAATCGAATAAATATTGCAGGCGCCAGAAATTTTTTATTAACCCGCGGGATATGGTTAGTGATCGTAAATTTTACGATCAACAATTTTGCGATTTTCTTTGATATTCATTTTGGTGTTCTTTTTTCCCAGGTAATCGCCGCTATTGGATTTGGATTTATCTGTCTCGGCCTTTTACTGAAACTTCCGGTAAAAATCATTGCCCTCCTGGGATTGATAATCATTTTTGGACACGACCTTTTTTTGGGGGTTTCATTTCCAAAAGGATCATTTGCAGAAATGGTATGGACGCTTTTTATGAACGCGGGTCTTTTCCAGCTATCACCGAACACATCTCTGTTGATGAGCTATCCTATTATCCCGTGGCTGGGTATCATGCTGGTGGGCTTTGGGTTTGGCGCACTGTTCAATCTGCCCATTGAAAAAAGAAAAAACCTGTTTCTAAAGATCGGGCTGTCCGTGATCGGCTTGTTTATTATAATTCGCTTTATCAATTTTTATGGCGATCCTTCGCCGTGGTCAATTCAAAAAACAGGAATTTTCACAATCCTGTCATTTATTAACACCACTAAATATCCACCATCATTGTTATTTTCTTTGATGACGCTTGGCATTTCCATTACGTTAATAGCAATTTTTGAAAACCGGCAAAATAAAATAATAAAACTAGTTTCCGTATACGGTAAAGTACCGCTGTTCTATTGGCTGTTGCATTGGTTCATCATTCACTTTGTAGCCATGGCGATTTTTATGTGCCAGGGGTATCATTGGAAAGACCTGCAATTCGGAGGATTTGCAATGGGCCATCCAAAAAATGGTGGAGGACTGGGTCTGCCTGGCTTGTACATCGCCTGGCTGAGCGTAGTTATTTTCCTTTATCCGATAAGCAGGTGGTATGGCAACTATAAATGGGCTCACAAAGAAAATAAATGGCTGAGTTACTTGTGATGTAGGCACGTGTGTCTTAATCACGTCTGCCCGCCGATAGGTAAGATTAAAAAGATTGCGCGGAATAAGAACAGGGCATATCGATTAAAATATAAAGTAAAATCCGAAAGACGGTAGGGACACAACCTTTATCATTCAACTACTGGCATAAAAAATGAAAAAAATCTGAAATAAAAGTAAAGAGTAAGGAGGGGAAAGGGACAACATTTATAATCTCACTTCCCGCCTGATGACCAAACAGACGGTTACATTTGTGTAATGGAAAAAGACGCGGGAACCTTATCCGATCCTAATGGCGTTCCGCCAATATTTAAGAATGTGGATGCCAATTTGTTTTTTTTCACACTGGCTCTCGTGAAACTGCT
>DASXOT010000457.1:0-1662 GCA_036494065.1 Chitinophagaceae bacterium | reverse complement strand
TTGCCTTCCTTCAAGTATCTCCTGCTCTACTAATGATCTTTCAAATTTTGGCCATACGACCATTTTCTTTTGCTTTTGCAAATCGATAGCGGCGTCATACAGTGTGAAAATTGCGTCCACATCCGACGACGAGCAATTTTTAAACTCCAACTCACCGGTATATGCATATTGTTTCATGGCATCGATAAAGATTGCTAAACTATTCACTGTAAAAATCCTATAAACCGGGAGTATAAAACAGATTCAGATTTTGTTTTTTAGACTAGATCAGTTTACATGGAAATGAAGGGTGAAAAATGGCCATCGGGCAACTGTAAGTATTTATTTGTTCTAAAATCGCTTGCGAAAAATAGGGAAGAATAAAATAAGCCGTGCAAATACGCCAATAAGATTCAAAACCAATAGCGACAAAAGATTTTGATTTTTGTTCTGTTGCATTAATGTTGGATATGTGCATAATATGTTATCTCCCACTTTCGATTCACGTCTCACGGAATAAGTTTTCCTAATTGGATCATATCATCCTTTCAAAAAACATCAACTTCTTTTGGGAAAAACGCTGCTCCAATTTGGTCTTATTCTCATTGAATACCTTCACCCGAGATTTATTTTTGACCAAGAATTGAGCTTAAGAAGGAAAGCACGATCATGGAGTTTAGATGGCAAAATCCTCTTCACCTGGAGAGGGAGGCCGGAGGGGATTTTGTTCTGCATTACATTGATATTAAAAATAAGTACCAAGGTATAAAAAATTGAAAAACCAAAACAGGTTTAACTATGATGTCACTGGAAAAGAGAAGATTTTTGGACGACCGAAATTTATTTAGCATTCCGCCATAGCGAAGTAATATTTATTCACAAGACTTGCACATAGTCCGGGTATTAACAAACTTGTATTGGTGTGCCTTGTTGAATAGGCTTACCTTGTCGGGGACAAAAATTTACGCACGTTTTAAACAGAGTACTATGATTAAATTACAAATTATCGGACACTTAGGTAAAGACTGTATCGTTAATACAGTAAATGGAAAAAATGTGATCAATTTCACGGTTGCTCATACCGAAAAATATCGCGATAGCCAGGGTAACAACCAGGAAAAAACAACGTGGGTTGATTGCGCCTATTGGACGGATCGCACCGGCGTTTCTCCTTATCTCACGAAAGGTAAACAGGTATATGTTGAGGGGGCGCCTGAAGTAAGGACTTTTACACGAAATGATGGCACTGCAGGGGCGTCTTTATCGTTGAGGGTTCGTGATATTCAATTACTCGGAGGCCGTGGCGATGCTGGTGGTTCGCCCGCAATGGCAACTGCTGAATCATATTCTTCTTCGAAAGGGTCTGTCCCTAATGCGGCTGATGTCAGTGAACCGATTGATGATCTGCCGTTCTAAATCGCGCCTATTTCCTGTCAGTAAAGGCCTCTCAGTCTTGAGGGGCTTTTTGGTCAAAAGAGCTGCATGCTGTATGCTATAAGCTGCAAGCTTTGAGCATGACCGGCGAACTATGAGCTACACGCTGGATGCTATAAGCTACAAGCTTTGAGCCATGAGCGGCGAACTGTTGGCTACAGGCTGTAAGATTTGGGTTTGTCAGTTGTGAATAGTGAATTTTTTCTATCTCACTATCATCTATCATCTGCCTACTCGAATTTAAAAGAG
>DASXOT010000456.1:0-3003 GCA_036494065.1 Chitinophagaceae bacterium | reverse complement strand
CCACTTCGAAAGGTTCATTTATATGCCTCTGGCGTGCAAAATAATCTTAGCACAAGCAGTGTTACTTATATCTACATTTTCGCCGGTATCGCCTTCTTGATCCTGTTGATTGCAAATATTAACTTCATCAACATGGCAGTTGCACAGTCTGTGGTAAGAACAAAGGAGATTGGCATGCGAAAAATACTGGGAGCTGCCCGGGGACAATTGATAATTCAATTTTTGGGTGAAAGCCTGATGGTGACATTTGCCGGGTTCATTTTGGCATTTATTATAGCGTTGTTTGCATTGCCATTGTTGAATCAACTTACAGGTAAGCAGCTATCGTGGCAACTGTTGTTTCGTACTTCTAACCTTTTATTGTTTGTGGCTACATTCCTCGTGTCGGGAATTCTGGCAGGTCTTTATCCTGCATTTTTCATCAGTCGTTTCAGGACGGCGATTTCTCTCAAAGGGAAATCCGGTGAGAAGGGTCAGCGAAATACTGCAAGAAAGGTTCTGTTGGTAGCGCAATTTGCAATATGTACGGCATTAATCGTAGGCTCTATTGTAGTCTATCAACAACTGCAATTCATGCGCAACAAGCCGTTGGGGTTTCAAAAATCACAAATGATCATCGTTCCCATTTTTGGAAGTAATGCCTCGGTTATCAGCAATGGTGTCGACGTGTCTATACGGCAGCGAATGAATTCATTTTCGAATGAACTAATGAATAATTCAAGAATAAAATTTGTTACTGCTGTGTCAGCCCTGCCTGGGCAAAATATTGTCAATGGCCTTGTAATACCTCAGGGGTTTACCGACAATAGCAATGTGTTTGTTCCGTGGATATCGGTGGATTATAATTTTCTGCAAACATTTCATATTCCATTGGTGGCTGGCAGAAGTTTTTCGAAAGCTACAGGCACTGATCACCTAAGCGCATTTATCATTAATGAATCTGCCATGCATGCGTTCAACTGGAAAGATCCCCAAGATGCAATCGGAAAGAATATTACTCGCGGTGAAGCTGCTACGGGTAAAAAAGGCCAGATAATCGGGGTTATAAAAGATTTCAATCTGACCACCCTTGATCAACCTTTTCAACCGTTGGTGCTCGATGTGAATGCGCCCAGGTTTACCGAGTTTGCCATCAATGTGCAACCAGATCATTTGCCAACGACCATTTCGCTTATTGAAAAGACATGGAACAAATTTTTTCCCGGACGTGTTTTTGAATATAATTTTCTTGATAAAGAGCTTGACAGGCTATATACAGATAAAGAAAGATTAAGCAGGCTTATTGGATACTTTGCAGTTATCGCGATTGCGCTCTCTTGTATGGGTTTGTTCAGTGTAGCAACTTTTCTTTCTATTCTCCGTGCAAGAGAAATAGGAATAAGAAAGGTTTTGGGCGCAACAGTTTCAAGTATTCTCGTTTTATTGTCCAGGGAATTTCTCGCATTGATCCTGGTGTCATTTGTAATTGCGATACCCCTAAGTTGGTGGGCAATGAATGAATGGCTGCAGGGTTTTGCCTTCAGAATTCATATTTCCTGGTTGGTATTCGCGGCAACAGGCTTGTTTGTTTTCCTGATGGCAGTGCTCACCATGAGTTTCCAGTCGATAAGGGCGGCAACGGTAAATCCGGTTAGAACGCTAAGGTCTGAATAGGGCCGCTAGAATTTTCTCTGATAGTTTACGTTACTCACGTGTTTTGCATCTTTATCTCCGTGAACCTCGGTGCTCTCCGAATCTCCGTGATAAAATTGCCATAGAGACACGGAAGAGCTCAGAGAAATTTCCCAATTCCACTTTCCCCAATAAGTCATGTTCCGTTGCTCACAGGCCATAAAAAATCCCCCTAAAGGAGTGAGATTTAAAAACTTTGGGATAAATGGTAAAATGTTCTCTGCTTAATTTTTAAATTTTATGAAGAAAATCCAGCGAATAGCTCTACATGATTTTTACCAGGCAGAAAATAGGATTCAGTGTTTTGTTATTGGCAACTTTTATCGGTTCGGTCGCCAGCGCACAAAAATTCTCCTTTTTACAATATGGAGTGGAAGAAGGTTTGGCTCAATCGCAGGTGTATGCGATTCGGCAGGACTCGGTACATCAATTGTGGATGGCTACATTGGGTGGTTTGTCACGATTTGACGGGAGAAACTTTACCAATTACTCGGCCGAGGACGGATTAATGAGCAATTTTACTACCTCGCTGCTCATTGACAGGAATCAACGCATTTGGGTGGGCTCACAACTTGGCATTTCTTATTTTGATGGAAGCCGGTTCAAAAATTATCATTTGAACAGGAAAACAGTCACATCTTATGTGTATGGTATGGTAGAAGCCAAGGATGGTATTTTTGCCGTGTACCAGGGAAAACTATTCAAGGCAAATTATTCGGAGTGTCATGAATTAAAATTGCCTCCTCTCATAGAAGACAGTTTAACTACGATTGGCAAGGATGACCGCGGTTATCTATTGATAGCGACAGTTCGTGGTGACGTTTATAAATATTCCAGCAATACGTGGCAACGTATTTACAAAACTGCGGACCACGATGAACCGAATTTGATTAGCGGCATCGAAACAGGTCATTCCGGTGTTACCTGGCTTCTCGGCTACCGGCAAATACTGCGATTGAGTCACGATACAATCTCAGGTATTTCCTCAAAAATTCCTCCTGGTATTTTGCGCCAGCTCATCTCAGTATATGATGATAGCCAGGACAATCTTTGGTTGGGGAGTTCTAAAGGTGTGTATGAAATAAAAAAAGATGGTGCTATCATTTATTTTAACTCAGCGAATGGATTTACTGATAACTCTATTTTTTCGGTGACAGAAGATGTAGATGGAAATGTGTGGTTCGCGTCAAACGGTTCTGGGATATTGCGATTTTCAAACAATAATCTGAATTATTGGGGTGTTTCCAATGGCCTGCCCGATCCGGTCGTGTTAGGCATTACAGAGGATCGGGTAAAGAATATTTGGTTTGGGACGTTTGGGGGGGGCATTTG
>DASXOT010000455.1:0-4121 GCA_036494065.1 Chitinophagaceae bacterium | reverse complement strand
TCCAATTTGTTTTGACGACATACACCTATAATAAGCGTTCATCATTAAGAGTTCTATGCTCATCTTTAATTCATCTCGGTTATTTCGCCGGTGATCTCACCCACTTATGATTCCGTCCAAGTCACATTTCCGGAGCCACGATACAGAATGTAACTATCGGCTATTTATCAGGGTTTGAGAGAAATTAAATAACAGAATTACTGAACTAAAATAATTTCTCGCAATGCCCGGGTTGCGAGATTTGTTGAAGTGATGTATTTCATAGTAAATTATTTTATCCTGTATTTATTTTCTTCCGAAATCAGCAGGGTTTTCACCCCATGCGCGGGTTTCCCATTTCAATAGTTGATTGGGAAATTCATTTTGGTTTAACCATTTCAATGCACGGTCAATCATTTCAAAAAGTTTCTTGTTTTTTTCGCTGGCCTGATGATTTGTTCTTACCTGCTTATCTTTTACCCAACCAATTGCATTGCGACTATCAGAATAAACCGGCAGCGTAAGTTTATTTTCTTTACAATAAGCCAATGCATGAACAATAGCCAAAAACTCACCGATATTAACTGTCCCGTCTTCGAATGGCCCCTGATGAAAAAACTCCTTCCTTGTTTTTGTGCAGACACCCCTGTATTCTACTACCCCTGTCATTGTATTCCATGCAGCGTCTACGGACATGCTATCAAGAACCGGATCACCAATTAATTTAATCTGCTCTTCTGTTAGCTCTGATTCAAAAATATCTTTTCCAATAAACTCGCTGCTCTTACTATTAAAAGCCTGCTCAGCAAGTTGTTTCGTTTTAAACGATTTAAACTCTGCACCAGGGAAACCTTTGATCTGTGCGTTGCATGTTTCCCAGCTATCAAAGATACCTGTTGATCTTCCTTCCCAGACTACATAAAATTTTTGCTTTACCGCAATGCATTCATTTATTTAACTAAAAAAGCCAACCTCTGCCGATTGGCTCACGCCTGAACGATCCGCATTTATTGATTTTCTTTGCGAACCCCTTTAAATTTACCGCCGCTGGTTTTTACATCCATGAACTGCCCATTATCTGTGTTTCTCTTCACATACAGATCAGTTTTAGAATTCAGCACCTGGCTGCGTTTATCAACCTGCCCGTTACGGTGACCATCACCAACCTTACCATTCTTTGCCATGGTTTACCTCCTTTTATTTTGAGTTATTAAATGCCTTGATTCCGAGAAATAGAAGTGCTCCAAGTGCCAACCCACCAGTCCAGTTCTCTACTGCTTCTGACTTAATTTCATTATGACAAACCTTGTTTACAAAAATTTGGCAGTTATAATTGAGCCAAGCATAAGGCGTGGCTCGCAATACTTCGTTAAGACCCCGCTGCAGGATCACCGATTGCTGATATGCCGATTGACGATTTGCGATATATAGCTGTTTGCCTTTCGAAAAACCATCTTGCACTTCAATGACCGGCCTGCCATGCTCAAAATGATTATGCATATAATACCAAGCCCCTGCCTGATCATAACCCAAAACAATACCCGGATGTTCTACGTCAGAGATGGTGTTGATCTTGTGGCGAAATAAAATTTTGCTCGACCATTCATTCAACCAAAGGCGAAGTATATTACCATTCGTCATAAACACATCAACATGGTTATTGTATAATTGGTAGCTTTTCATTTCCATAGACTTTATTTAAAATTGTTAAGAATGCGTTGTTTGTCTTCGCTTGCTTTGTCGTTTTTATGAAAAATTTCAATAAATATTATTTTCTCTTCTTTCTTAAACAAAGCATAGATCAGCCTTAAACCCGAATTCACCCCCCGGCCTTTAAGAGCCTTACAAGCAATTTTTTTTACTTTGATCACACATGTTTCAATACCAAGATTGTCAATACGAAAACTGAAAGGTGGTCGTTCATCAGGTGATACCGTCAATACTTTTTTAACTACTTCCATATCTTCTTGTAAAGTCCGGTAGCGTTTAGAAAGATCTTTTATATCTTTTTTATACTCAGTTAGTTCTTCAAAATTCATTGCTCCTCTATTTCGTGCCCGTAATTCCTTACTGAAAAGGGTGCTTCCCGGTAAAAGGCCAACTCGTAATCAATTTCCTCTCCTTCTTTGGAAGCCAGCCATGGCATATCCTTATGAGAATAGGCACTAATAGCTGAAGCAGACCAATCGGAATATTGTTCAATTACTTTATCAATGATTTCCTTTTCGCTTGCTTTCAATAAAGTCAAATCGGTTTTTACAAGCGGGATATACCTCGTTTGCGGATAACCGTGATACTCTGTTTTTATTCGCTGCAGCTGATTTTTTTCCATCATCTGGCCTACTATTGTATCCAGCTTTTGCGGTACCGGGCCATAAGGCAATTTCCTATACTTTGCTCCTGTCAAATGCTCTTCATAGAGTTCATAGTAATTGAAATCTGCAAAGTAGAGCAACTTATACAGCACCGTTTCTCCCACATTGGGTTTGCCTGCACAACGCTCAAGGATATACAACAGCACATTTCTAAATTTACTTATACTCATCGTCGGTATTGAGACTCTCGTTTCATCCTGCACTGATTTAACTTCCGGCAATCCAGCATCCTGCTCATGAGCCGAAAAATCTTTTGACATAAAATCATCTAATGAAAATTCCAATACTTCCGAAAATCTCTGTAATTCTAAAATGTCTACGCTTCGGTTGCCCAGTTCTATTTGTGCTAACGAAGGCCGTGAAATCTTCACCCTTTTAGCAAGATCTTCCTGAGATAGACCTTTTAATTTCCTTACTTCCGTAATGCGTTGACCGATTTGTTTTTGGGACAATTTTACTTTCATGTGTTTTTTCCTGAATCAAATTTACGAATGTTTGATAATAAAACAAATATTTGTTTACTTTTGAAACAATTAATTAACCTTGGTTAAAACTATAATTATGAACCTGATACCATCTGAACTGGAAAAATACTGCAAAAAAGCAGGAGAGGAAATCCATATTGAAGTAGATTTAGAAGATAAGGACACCTCCCTCCGATTTGTGAAAGGCCGGTATGAAATGTTTGGAAACACTGCAGTTTATCTGGAGGGAAAAGATATTCTGGCCCTGCTGGAATTAAATGGAATATTGGGAGAAGGTGGAGCCGTAAAAAAGATTCTAGAAAATCCCAAATTAGATCAGGATAAAGAAATCCATGACCTGATCTATATCACCCTTGCGAAATATGTACTTCAAATGCTGAATGCAGCCATGGGAGAAATTTTATTCCCGGAAATTAAACCGCTTACAAAACATATAAGAGATTATTTCAGAAGCAGGAAAGAGAAAGTAAATTGATTGTTTAGACATTTTTAAGTTTGATAGCACAATTCAATAGATCTAGAAATTACTTTCTGGGATTATATATAATTTTTAGTGCGCCATGTGCTATATCATTTAATCCACTTAGTTGGGGTTGCATCATCCAGTCAGAAGGAAGGTAAATTCTAAGTCAACAGGATAATAAATTAAGAAAGAAAATCATTTTCCAATACAGAATGTATTCAAACGCTCTGAGTCAGTGTTTTCTAGGAATTAATGGCAGAAGTAATGGGATTCCCAATTTACGTTGACAATTCACATTCTTACGCCTCACTGCGATCCTGATGTTGTTGCCTGAAGTAAAGGGCTTTGTACAGGCCATTGAGTGCAAGCAATTCCTCATGAGTTCCTTGCTCAACGATCTTTCCTTCCTCCAGCACAACAATTTTGTCAAAATGGAAGAGAGAAAAAATACGTTGTGTGATAATAATGGCGGTCTTATCTTTCAAATAATCATGGAGATTGACAATGATCTCCTTTTCTGTACGGGCATCCACCGCGCTGAGACAGTCATCAAAAACGACAATGTTAGGCTTTCTTATCAGCGCTCGAGCAATGGATATGCGTTGCTTTTGACCTCCGCTTAAAGTAACCCCTCTTTCTCCAACAGGCGTTTCAAATTTTTGAGAAAACGTTTCAATTTCTTTTGCCACACTTGCCCACACAGCGGCTTTCTTTGATTCGCCATACTGCCCTTTTTCTAACCCAAAGCGGATATTATTCTTTATCGTGTCGCTAAAAAGAAAAACATCCTGCGGCACGTAGCTAATCTGTTTCCGTATA
>DASXOT010000454.1:0-4626 GCA_036494065.1 Chitinophagaceae bacterium | reverse complement strand
TTTTGTACATGTAGATCATTGTTTTTTCATTGTGTCCCTGGATCACTAATTCATTTGTTCCTGTTTTTCCCCCAAAGCGGATGATGAGGTTGTCGCGATCAAGATCAAAATTTATATATTTTGGGTCTGCCGGCCTTGGCATACTTGGGATGGTATGATCTCCATCTTTGCAGTGTTCGATTGCTGAGGGAGTATTACCCATTGCAGGGACAAGTGTGATGTATACACTTGGTAGCGCGTTTCTGCTTCTGGGTAATATGATTGAGGAACTTGCCATACCGTTGATTTCTACCATTCCTTTTACTGTTTCTTTGTTGGTCCACTCCCACCTGCATTTGTCGCAATTGGGCCAGTCCGACCAGGGCCGATAATTATTAATATCAGAAACTGTGGGGTTTTCTGTATCAAGGTTTACGATGCAACTGGATGAATCAACAAGTGCGAAACAACCGTCTCCTTCATCGATATGTATGTAAGTGAAATGATATTTTCCCCCGATAACGGTGAAAAAGAATGAATACCGGAAACAGACTTTTGCGCATACTGGGATTTGAGGTGAAATTATTTTACCCCGGAAGTAGAGACAATAGAACAAAAGTTATGTGTGATTACTTATAAAAGGCGACTCCTGGTTATTATTTATTTAATCCCGAACAGGTCCTATTATCGCTGTGATATCATCCGGGTCTGCTTTTTTTACTACGGCGCCATTACCTTTTCCAAGGCTAAGTATCTGCGTCTCGCCTTTTGCTTCAAAAGAAATTCTGACAGGAAATGCTATCGAACCATAAAATGGAGGAGTAGGCGTAGGATCTTTGCAAGCGGAAAAATCGAAGATCGGCATGCAAGATTGTGCAGGTAAAAAATTCAGATTTACTTTTATAAATCCCTGTCCTGACGATTTATTTGGATCTATTGTAGCTGACTGAAGCCCCGCGACGTTTATCAGGCCCGTACATCGACCTTCATTAGTATAGACAGGCTTGCATTTCTTCATGTGAAGAACAACCTGGAGCATGTTATTTTGTATTCCGGATAGTTCAGTTTGGCGCCCTACCTTAACAAAAAAGCTCGACGCATCATTCCACTCCATATCGCTGCCTTTTCCATAATTCATACTTACCGTTATTTTGTATTCATCATAAAGATGAACTTTACAAGTAAATACTGCCTCGTCTGTCACTTCGGGCCTTCGATCTCGCCACTTTGCTATTTTCCCTTTTATCCTGGTCGGTTTTGTGTTCCAAACCCAGCTTACAGTCCGAATTTTTGATTTTACTGTAACTTCCTCAGACGTCAGCGAACCAGGCGCAATATATTCAGCTTGTACTGTTTTTTCATTTATCGGGCTTATACTTCCAACAATTTTATTTCCTTTCAGGATGTTATTTACATACCACGTCGCCTGTTCTTTATCGCCCAAATGCACGTCTGGAGCAGGCAGGGGCGGAAGTTCATCATCATCCGTTTCATTTGGCGATGTGAATTCCTTATCGGGTGGATGAACTTTTCTAAGAAAAAATGTTTGCTTGTGCCCCACTTTAAGAGTTACTTCAGCCGGTAGCAGCTCCACCTCATTTCCGTCCGCAAATCCCGAAAAATGTAAAATAGAACCTTTCAATGTTCTTGCAGAACTATCCCAATCATCGTAATCGATGTACGACCATTTCCCAATTCCGTTTTGTATTGCCATGAACTTTAATAATGGAGGGCAGGTTTCTTCTTCTTCCTGAGTATAATGAAAGATCAGTTCAACCGGCTTTATAAAATGAATGCCGGAAGGTTCGAACTGATATGCTCTCCCATTGCCATTGGGAATCAGATTAGCAGTAGGCTGAATGCTGATAGTCATTGTCGCTGTCAGGGCTCCGTCTGGGAAAATTAATTCAACCCTTCCATCATCTGCAACAATTGCACCGCCAGCAGAACCAATTTCCTTACTTACCTTTTTTCCATCGGGTGCGCCAATAGCCGTAGAATCAGGTAACTCAATCACCTGCACTCCTGTTGAATCAGCCTGTGTAGCCGTATTATTTTGTGCCTTTGCATACAATGAAAAAAAAAGTATCGATCCAATCAATATTTTTTTCATAAGGGGTATTTAAAAGCTAAAAGAATTCTTGTTATCGCAAATAAGAATTTACCACCTATGAAACTACCGAAAACATGATGTTGGACAAATAGAACAAAAGTTATTGCAATCCGTTGAAGTAAAAAGTCAAAATGCAAAAAACAGCTATAAGCTCTGAGCGGCTAGCAGTGAGCTCTTTTCAAAGTCAAAATGCAAAATTAAAAATGCAAAAAATAGTTCTGAGCGGTGAACTGCTAGCTGCGAACTTTTAAATTAAAAGCAAAACAGCTCGGACTTTGGTTATAGAAAGCTCACAGCTTATGGCTCATAGCGCAAAGCTGTTAAGAGATGGCCTAGTTTTTACCAAATGCTTTATTAATCGCTTCCGTGCGATTTTGAACATGCAGTTTTTCGTAAATCCTATGAATATGCTGGCGCACAGTGCTCACTGCAATGGAGAGTTGATCGGCAATTTCTTTATATAACAAACCCTTTGACAATAATTGCAGAATTTCATTTTCGCGATTACTAAGTGCTTCGACTGGCATGGTATTTTTTCCCTGCTCATGAAAAACTGTAACCAGTTTGCGGGCTATGTTTGCACTCATTGGCGACCCGCCATTATGTAACTCCTTCAGTGATTCGATCAATTGAACAAGTCCTGTGTTCTTCAATAGATAACCGGTAGCCCCTGCTTTCAGCGCTTCAAAAACTTTTTCATCATTTTCATAAACAGTGAACATCATGAATTGGGTATTTGGGACTTTATTTTTCACCGCCTTAATGCAATCGATGCCATTCATGCCAGGCAAACTGATATCCATTATCACAATATCCGGTTTAAGTTTTGGAATAATAGAAACAGCTTCCTCAGCGGTTTTAAATGTATCCAGCACTTTGAACTCGGGGCTTAGTGAAATGAATTGCTTAAGACCTTCTCTGACTTCGTCAAGGTCTTCAACTATGGATAGTGAGATGCTCATGTGCGTTTCGAAAATAATTTTCAAATCCTTCACGGCCAATAGAACAAAAGTTAGGCCTGAATTAGGGTAGCGGCACTGCCAATTTTACCATTGTTCCTTTTTTATTTTGTATTTCCATAATCCCACCGATATCTTTCATTCTTTTTTCTATGTTGATCAATCCATTACTATAAGGTCGTATTTTGTTTCGGTCGAATCCGATGCCATCATCCTGGATATTGATATAAAGTTTATCGGCTATCTGGATGGCGATACAAACCTGGTTTGCCTGCGAATGTTTGACGACGTTATGAAGAATCTCTTTCACTGAAAGAAAGATATTTCTTCTGAATTCTCCACTGACAAAACTGGATGGCAATAATTCAGGAGAATCAATACTGCAATTGACTCCATTTTGCGAAAGATATTCAACAGTATAGGATCTTGTGTAGGAAAGGAGGTCGCTAAGGGAATCGTTTTTTTCGTTTAATGCCCAAACTATTTCTCCCATCTTATCGATCATTTCATGAGAATACTGGCGAATCTTGGTGATATCTTCTTCAAAAGGTAGTTGCTTTTGTTTTTTAATGCCAATAGTTTCGCTCAGGAATTTTATGCGCGAGAGGCCCGCACCCAGGTCGTCATGCATATCGGTAGCGATCCTTGTTCTTTCCTTTTCGATCGCCTGTTGTTTTTCTAAAAAAGTGCGCTGCTTTTCCAGTTTCCTTTGATAATAAAAACGGATCATTAACACCGACAGACCGACGATCATAAGGCTAACAACTATTCTAAACCACCATGTTTCCCACCACGGCGGCTCGATAATAAAGGAATAGCTAATCACCTGCGATGGATATATTGCCTCGGGAAAATCCGACCTTACTTTTAATGTGTAGTTCCCGGGTGAAAGATTAATAAAATTGAAACTTGAGTTGTTGGAAGCTTTGCTCCAATTATCATTTCCGCTTCCCTGCAAAAGGTAACTATAGTTGATTGAGCGTTCATCTATAAACGAAAGCGCCGCCACATTGAATGAAAGATTGTTTTGCCGATAGGTGAAAGCATTATTTGAATCCGCGTATGGACGATTGTTTATTTGCACAGAAGTGAATAGGAATTGAGGTCTGATCGTAGAATTTTTCGGGGGAGATGGATCAATTTTTAGAAAGAATCCTTCGCTCGCCAGCGCCCAAACCGAATTATTTTCCGTAACAACGATCTTATGAATGGATTGAAAGAAATTGTTATTCTTGCTGATATTACCGACAATAACCCGTCCATTTTTAATGAAAATCTTATCCAAGCCTGTTTGAGTGCCTATCCATATTGTATTGTTGCCGTCACACTCGATGGAATAGACAAAATTATCTGTCAGGCCATTCTGTGTTTCAAATTGAATGAATGATCGGATCTTCAATCCATCCATTTTTAACCAATACGCGCCTGTATACCTGGTGCCTATCCATATATTGCCGCTGGTATCAAAACTGATGCATCGGGGACTCATGTCCGGCAATTCTTTAGTATAATCTTTTAACAGCTGCAGGTAATGGGATGGGGATTCGGGATGGAGCGTGAATACCATTAAATGAT
>DASXOT010000453.1:0-2418 GCA_036494065.1 Chitinophagaceae bacterium | reverse complement strand
GCCGTTTTGTGTTTCCGCTTTTACCTTGAGCTTAACCTTCCCGTCAATCGTATCTATGGTTATTTCCCCACCGAGCACGGCTGTGTACAGGTCAAGGTCAACAGTTGCAAAAAGATCATTGCCGCTTCTCCTGAACTTAGTATTGTTTACAATGCGGAAATTGATATAGAGATCTCCATCAGGGCCACCATTGATACCCGTACCGCCGTGACCTTTGATCTTTATCTTCTGCCCATTTTCGACGCCTGCAGGAATGGTAATGCGGATATTCTTTCCATTTACAGTCAGTACTTGTTGGTGAGTCTTGTAAACATCAGTGAGGTTTAGTTGAAGTTCTGCCTGGTAGTCTTCACCGCGAAATTTTGCCTGGCGTTGTCTAAAGCCGCTACCCATATCGCCAAACATGGAAGTAAAGAAATCCGAAAATTCTTCTTCATCGAAATCACCTGAAAAGCTTTCTCTTGCAAAACCCTGCGACCGGTGTTGCGACTGCCTTGCCTGTTCAAATTGTTCCGAATGTTGCCAGTCCTTTCCGTACTGGTCGTATTTTTTTCTTTTTTCGGGATCACTCAGTACCTCATTCGCCTCATTGATTTGCTGAAATCGTTTGTGTGCTTCTTTATCGTTAGGATTTAAATCGGGATGATGTTTCCGGGCAAGGGAGCGATAAGCTTTTTTGATCTCCTCCTGAGTAGCAGTCTTATCTATGTCTAATACTTTGTAATAATCGATGAATTCCATTTACCTTTTATTTATTCAAATTTTGGTCAATAATTTATAACCCGCAAATGCCGATTTGAAACAGTAGGTATGCCGAAAAATTCACAAGGTTTCAATCTACCGGGTTGTAAAATTAATGAAACGAGAGTTGCTCATCCTTTGAACGCATGATAAATCCTATAATTAATATTGTGGTAAGTTTAAACACACCGCGTAAAGCAGGCTGCATTGGTTAATTAACAGCAGTGGATAAATTCAATTGACAGGCAAGAATCATTTAAGTAGATTGGTAAGAGCAATGAGTAAGAAAGAACAAAAAAATATTTTATCTAAGGATAAGAAATCAAGCAGCACATTGGATCCGCCTGAGTTAAAAGCAAAAACGGGAAATGAAAATCGGGTACAGAATAAAAAAGCCCAACACGACTCAAACGAAGATTTGCCCAGGCCAATCTTTAAAGGCAGAAGATTTGATCTCTTTTGATATGTCTATATCCTAAACAGACGGTGACCAACTCACCTTTACGTTTATCGTTCCCGATTTACGTCTGGTCGGCTATGCTTTTGCTGAGAGAACTGTTGGATTCACCAAATTGGGTATCATGTTCTTTTTATAAAATTCAACAATATTCATTGCAGCCAACCTTGACATTTCATTTCTTGCTTCCACCGTGGAGGATCCAATATGTGGTAGCACAGCAACATTAGGCATAGAGAGTAGAGGATTATTAGCCTTCATGGGTTCTGGATTCGTTACGTCGAGACCTGCTCCCCAAATAGTTGCCGTGTTGAGTGCCTCGATCAAATCTTTTTCGTTGTGAACACCGCCCCGCGCTGTGTTGATAAAGATGGAAAGAGATTTCATTTTCGAAAATGCGTCTCTGTCAAAAATCCCCTTTGTATCATCATTCAAGGAGCAATGCACGGATAATACGTCGCTTTGTTGCAATAGTTCCCCAAAGCTCACAAACTTCGCCTGTAAAAGCTTTTCGGCGTGCTTGTTTGGTCTTCGGTTGTGATAAATTATTTTCATATTGTAGGCGCCTTTACAGCGAATTGCCATTTGTAAGCCAATACGACCCAGCCCGAAAATGCCAAGTGTTTTATTTTTTAATTCAATTCCAAGATTTGCCTTGGGCCGAAAATAAGTCCACTCTCCTTTGGCAATTGTTTTATGCATATAAAACATTTTGCGCGAAACGGCAATCATTAACCCAAATGCTGTATCTGCTGTCGAGTCACTCATGGCGCCGGGGGCATTGCCGACCGGTATACCAAGTTTGGTAGCTTCGGGAATATTGATATTATCATAGCCAACCGCAAATTGTGAGATGATATCAAGATGCTTACACGCATTGAGAAAATTTGCGTCGATCGAATCGGTCAGTAATGTTAATATGGCATTGACCTTTTTGCCTTCCTGGATCAATTCAGCCGGCATCATCGGTCGGTCATGGGGCCATATAGATACATCAAAACCTTCATTCTTTAATAGCTCAATTCCTATTTCGGGGATTTCCCTGGTTACAAAGACTTTTATTTCATGTTGATCTTTTTTCATGAAGCAAGCTATTTCACTGTACGAAATGCCAGCACACGCCGGCGATATCAATAATATTTACCTCGCGGCCATAAGGCTGATTTATAACATTGCCGATGCGTATGCCAAACCTTTCCGGCAATTTTTTATCGATGACT
>DASXOT010000452.1:0-3132 GCA_036494065.1 Chitinophagaceae bacterium | reverse complement strand
CGCGGCGACATCGGCACCGGAGTGAAGTTTGATAAAAGAATTTGTGAAATTATTTCCTGACCAGGTATCGTTGTGCAGCACATAGTCTCCGATGCCGCCACTCTTCATTGTAATAAAAATATTGGCCTGTATATTCGATTTGCCAAGGCTTTCATCTACAACACCAGTTACTTTAAAATCGTGCTTGCCATTGTCGTCATCGATTGTGATTACTTTATCTACCGCATTTTTTTTACCGAATAATTTATCTGCCGTTGATTTCAGCAAAACAACTGAGTAAGGTTCATTCAATACATTTTTTGCATTTCCGTTTACAAAGTGATAAGTGAATATGTCGAAGAAAGTTGAATCAACATACATTTCGTTCTTTTCGTACAAAGACGTTTCCTTATAGCGAAGCAAATGCTCACTGTTGCTGAAGTCATTTATCACCCTTGTAAATTGCTCTACTTCAGGAAAGTCCCGTTTGATGGCTGGCGCAATGGGCGGCGAGCAGGTTGAATTATTGTGAACGTCCCCTGGTATACTTAACCATGTTGTAACACGATAAATATTGTTAGCATTTTTTTCATGTTTATCATAACTGTACTGGTCTTGTACATACAATACAATATATAAACAGCACAATGTTCCAATAGCCAAACCAATAATGTTGATAAAGCTGAAGGTTTTGCTCTTTAATAAAAAACGAAATGCAGTTTTGAAATAATTTTTGAACATAAATTTTAATTCAAAATATGGAATTCAAAGGCCAGGTTGTCAACTGCCAATAGTGAATTGTAAATTTTAAACCTGGTCAATTGACAATTCAC
Organism: Chitinophagaceae bacterium; assembly: GCA_036494065.1. GTDB lineage: Bacteria > Bacteroidota > Bacteroidia > Chitinophagales > Chitinophagaceae > VBAU01. The sequence continues at coordinate 2,320 of DASXOT010000452.1, read as the reverse complement.
AATTGATCATTAATGCTCCCTCGGAGCGGAGGCTGTTCATTGGATTTGGAATAACTGTTTTTTTACTTGCACCTTACTGTTAATGGCTTTATTAGTAATACATGCGGACAGGAATATCCAGTGTAGCCAATTAAAAAAATATGCCACCCTCGTAAGAGACTGACCGTCAGGTATTAAATGTGCAGGGGATTACGAAATTGTTCGGATTCGATACAATCAGTGTGCGGTTGTGGCGACAAATGTATCGTCCGGAAATATCTCGTCAGGAGCGCAATGGGCATCGGTTATTTCTTTCTGATATAGGTGTGATCATAAACGGTTTGCCAGGTTTTACCGTCATCAGCTGATGTTTCCTGCCACTGGCGAACCAAAAAAAATACAACCAACACAACAGATGCTATCCTTTCAAAAAACCACTGTGGTGATTTTTATAGCTAGATAATGGGAAATTAGGATGGCAATTTTATCTCATTAGTACATTTTTGGCAATAATAAGATAGGTGTATATTACATCACCTTACCAAATACTGGTAAGTGTATTTCACTTTTCAATATTTAAACGCAAACAATAACCATCCCGGCGCAAGCTGAATAAAAGTGCATGGAGCAAACGCATTTTTTTATTGACACATTATACTTCTAAATCCCCGGCATTTCCATGCTGGGGCTATTTTAGTTTTTAATTTTTTTTGTGTATTAAATGATCTCAAAAAACTTCAAAGGCATGGCTGAAAATGATAGAACCCCGCAAGCCATCGAAAACATAAAGGGCACTCTTAAGGAGCTGGACAAACTAATTGAGGCTGACAAAGACCCGGCGAGAATAATTGAGATGAAGGCTTTAAAAGACAAGCTGGTAAAGGCTTTGGAAGACATACAGTTGAGTTCGTCACCAAAATGATTGGCATAAAAATGTTCATTTAGTTTACTCCCCCGCGGGGAAAAAAACGTTATACAGCACCATTCCGGAGAAATTTATTGTTCACCAGCTCAACGAATGTTTCCCGTTCCGAACAACTATAAAAAAATGGAATTTCTAAAATCCTCGCCCGTAAACCTGAGGGCATCGGAAGGGTCATTGTTTACAATAACAACTGAATTGATTTTTTAAGGTTGCTTTGGTTTAATGATGGGTATTGGATTAAGTTTAACTATTTTAACTTATCATTTTTAAGGAGTAATAAAGCGTAATGTACCCAAAGTGTTATCTTCATACACTACGTTGTAGGCCTTTCCCTGAAACAATAACCCTCTCATGAATATTTGCAAATTTATTTTGGTGACAATATTAGCCTTCGGTACATTCTTTAAGTTAACAGCACAAAAGCAAACAGATTATAAGAACTATCATCGGGACATTATCCATGCTGAAGAGTTAATCACAGATGAAAAATATTCAGATGCGCTTCAAATATTTGAAGAAGTTTTTGATAAGTATAATTATATCTTTTCGAAAGATTATAAAGTTGCCGCACAATTGGCACTGTTTACAAAAGATGAAGCAAAAGCATTCAAGTTTATAAAACTAGGGATTTTGGATGGCTGGACGTTAGATGAAATTACGGGAGATAAATTTTTTAAACGTCTACAAAACGAAAAAGAATGGGAAACAATAAAATCTCAGTATGACACACTTAGAAGTGAATATAATAAAAGGATAAATCAACAACTGGGCGCAGAAATTCATGAGATGTTTAAAAGAGACCAACGACTTGACCTGCCTTATTATTTTAGAATTGGGCAAAAGGCTAAAGAACGGTATGCTCTCAGGAAATTTGCTCCAAATAGTGAGAAACAAATAACAAGACTTAATGAAATTTTGAACAATTACGGATACCCCGGAGAAAAGCTTATTGGGAATGAAATATGGACGTTGACAATTCTCATCCATCATAACTCTATTTCAAGAGGGTACGTACAGAGGGACACTTTATATCCGGCTTTAAAGCCAAAATTATTCGATGCAATAAGAAAAGGTGAAATGTCTCCAGGCGACTATGCACTCATTGAAGATTGGTATGTTGGAGTAAAATCTAATTGGAAGGACGCGGCATTTGGCTACGTTACTGCTCTTGCTAAGAAAGATTCGTCAAGATCTGATACATTACGGCAAAGCATTGGACTTTGCCCGATAGAAATAAGAAATCGTTTAGTGGATATTCAGGAGCAAACAGGAATGAATTTTTATTTAGACGGTACAATGTGGGTAAAAGGAAAAATAAATTTTGTTGACAAAAAATGATTATGTAATGAATATCATTTCAATGATCAGATTAATATTGATACCTACGATCGGTGTAATGAATTACAACCAAAACCG
>DASXOT010000451.1:0-5690 GCA_036494065.1 Chitinophagaceae bacterium | reverse complement strand
CAGCTTTCTGTGCGGTTAGCGTGTTCTTCCCTGGCACCAATTTTAGGTCTGAATTCAACAAGGTCTGTCATCATCGCGGCGTCCTTCCACGCACTATCATTGAGGAGACCATCTATTTTTACTGGAAGATTTGTTCTTTTGGCTGGCAGTGTTCTCAGGCCATTTTGGGAAAACGCAATACAAGGAATTGAAAGGGCAAATAACACCTTTAATAACTGCGGCAAAACAGTTTTTTTCATGACCGGAGTTTGGCTTGGTTTGTACGCTCTTTTCACTGCTAAATTAAACGTGGCAGGAGCTATTTAGTTACCGCTTATCCAAACGATATTTAAGTGAAGTGTTTTAGGAAAGCATTAACGAAATTGCTTTTCTATGATGGCATAATTAAACCTGGAAAATCAATTAGCTGATTTTTTCTACCTGCATGTAGTTCAATTCTACGGGTGTTGAGCGACCAAATATTTTTACGGTAACTTTTAATTTCTTTTTTTCATCGTTTACTTCTTCAATTACGCCGTTAAAATCATTAAACGCACCTTCAATGATCTTTATAGTTTCACCGACAATGAAAGGCTCACTCATATTTACACCACCCGTTTCCGCCATTTCATCCATTTTGCCCAGCATCTTGTTTACTTCTGCTTTTCTCAGCGCGATAGGGTTTTCCTTTCCGAGGAAATGAATAACATTCGTTGTATTTTTTATGGTGTCACGCAGGTCGTCGTTGAGTTTGCCCTCACCGATTTCGATCATCACATAGCCGGGGTAATAGTTCCTTTCCCTCATGATCTTTTTTCCATTTTGCACTTTGTAAACTTTCTCTACCGGCAAAAAAACTTGCCTTACAATTTCTCCCCAGCCGCCTCTCAAAATCTCTTTGTCAAGATATTCCTTCACCTTGCGTTCCTTTCCGCTTACCACGCGAAGGACATACCATTTGGTCTCCTGCTGAGCGGCATTAGTATTCTGCTGCGTATTTGTCGTCTCTTCCATTATTTGGGAAATAAAAATTTATAAACTTGTTTCAATATATTTCCTGTTGTGAAATCCATCACCCACACCATTGCGGTTATTACCAATGTTGCTGCCAATACGATCATGGTCGATTGTTGAAGTTGCGACCAGGTTGGCCAGGTTACTTTTTCAATAAGCTCCTTATAACTTTCTCTAAAATAAGTTGTGATCTTGTTCATTTAATTAATTTTCAAATTTGCCGGCACGGGCAGAGAGATTCGAACTCCCATCAACGGTTTTGGAGACCGCTATTCTGCCATTGAACTATGCCCGTAAAGAACTTTTTATTGAATGCAGACGAAACTTTGTTTGTCTGCATCCTGACCGGCTTTGCCGCGTCAGGACTATGCTCGTAAGAAAGCTAAAAGCTACCTCTATAAATGGGCAGCTTTTAGAAATATGTTACAAAGATAAAAATCTTTTGCAAAGCCCACTCAAAGGCCGCAGCTTAGAGCTAATAGCTTATTTTAAGATTTCAGTCACCTGTCCTGCACCCACAGTACGTCCCCCCTCACGAATAGCGAATTTTAATCCCTTTTCCATAGCTATAGGCTGGATTAACTTAACCGTTAATGCCGTATTATCACCCGGCATTACCATTTCTGTTCCTGCGGGTAATTCAACCTCCCCGGTTACGTCGGTTGTACGGAAATAGAATTGAGGACGGTATTTATTAAAAAATGGAGTATGGCGACCACCTTCTTCCTTGCTAAGTACGTATACTTCGCATTTGAAATCTGTATGGGGAGTAATAGAAGCTGGTTTACAAATAACCATACCGCGGCGAATATCTTTCTTTTCTATTCCACGAAGCAACAAACCTGCATTATCGCCTGCCTCTCCTTCATCCAATATCTTCCGGAACATTTCGACGCCAGTTACTACCGAAGTCAGCGGTTGCGGGATCAGACCAACGATTTCAACAGATTCGCCTGTCTTAACCTTACCCCTTTCAATACGACCAGTAGCAACAGTACCGCGACCGGTAATTGAAAATACGTCTTCAACAGACATAAGAAAGGGCTGATCGATCGGGCGCGGAGGCAATGGAATATAATCATCAACAGCAGCCATTAATTCCTCAACAGCCTTTACCCATTTTTCTTCACCGGCCAACGCGCCAGTTGCAGAACCTTTTATTATAGGTGTATTGTCTCCGTCAAAACCGTAGAAATTGAGAAGATCACGGATTTCCATTTCTACAAGTTCAAGCAATTCAGGGTCATCAACAAGGTCAACCTTATTCATAAAAACGACCATGCGGGGAACACCTACCTGGCGGGCCAATAGAATGTGTTCTTTTGTTTGAGGCATAGGACCGTCAGTAGCAGCTACGACAAGGATGGCACCATCCATCTGGGCAGCCCCTGTGATCATGTTTTTCACATAATCGGCGTGACCCGGACAGTCAACGTGTGCATAGTGACGGTTCACCGTTTGGTATTCAACGTGCGCTGTGTTGATCGTGATACCACGTTCTTTTTCTTCAGGTGCGGCGTCAATCTCATCATATTTCTTTGCTTCGGCCAAACCCTTTTTTGCAAGTATAGTTGTAATAGCAGCGGTCAAGGTTGTTTTACCGTGGTCAATGTGACCAATCGTTCCCACATTAAGATGGGGTTTGTTCCTTTTAAAGGTCTCTTTAGTTGCCATTGTTATCCTTTTTTAAATTGTTTTTACAAATTTAGATTATGTTCCCGGCGGCGCTGCTACTATTTAGCATCGTTGCGTCGCACCCTTATACGTTCGGTCCGCTACTCAGCAATTGGCAATAGTGAATGATCAATTCAAGTGCTTCCTATTGACCATTGCCAATCGCCCATTCACAATCAGAGCCGTTGATGAGAATTGAACTCACGATCTTCCCGCCAGGGCGGGATGCTCAACCAAACATTTTTCAAATCTCAGAGCCCTCAATCATCAATAGTGAATGATTAATTCGAGTGCTCCCTATTGACCATTGCCAATTGCCCATTCACAATCAGAGCCGTTGATGAGAATTGAACTCACGACCTCTTCCTTACCAAGGAAGTGCTCTACCACTGAGCTACAACGGCTGGTATGAAAGAGCTCGACCTTATCTCACGACCTTCCCGCCAAGGCGGGATGCTCTACCACTGAGCTACAACGGCTGGTATGAAATTGTGAGCTGTTCTCACGATTTTATTTAAAGAACTCTGTTAATTAAATTTCCCAATTTGCCTTTCCAAAATCTCCAAATCCAAAACTCCTTCGGGCTGGCTGGAGCGGAAGACGAGGTTCGAACCCGCGACCTACAGCTTGGAAGGCTGTCGCTCTACCAACTGAGCTACTTCCGCAAATATGCTATCGAAAGCCAATTAGGCGTACCGCTATTACCAACAACACTTTCAATTTTCCCAATTGATCTTTCCAAAATTCCAAAATTTAAAGAACTGTGGGCAAGGATGGATTCGAACCACCGAACTCGTAAGAGGGCAGATTTACAGTCTGCTGCCGTTGGCCACTTGGCTACTTGCCCAAAAACTGGAAACTTTTGAAACGGAAACAGAGATCTCAATTTCTCAATGATACTTTTCGAAATTTCAAAATCCACTGAGCCACTTGTCGGAATCGAACCAACGACCTACTGATTACAAATCAGTTGCTCTACCAGCTGAGCTAAAGTGGCATTTTTGAATCATTGTGGCCGATGGTTATTGAGTCATTTATACCAACAGCCCAATAACTTGTCACTAATGACCCGGTATTTCAAGTCGTTGGATCAATTGCCCTTAACCCATTTTTGCAATGAGTTACTGACTTGCTGACTAATGACTCAACTGATAAGGCAATAAAGAACTACCCCCAAATTTTGGGAAGGCAAAGGTAAAGGAATTTGTCATTTTAAAAATATTTTGGATAATTTTTTATACTGATAATCAAAAGAAAAAGACCTCCGGGGAGGTCTGAAGATTTATGTTACGCGGCTTGTTTTTGTTTTTTCCTTTTTATCTGGTTTACGACAGATTCAAATGCATCGTCAAATGATTGTTCAAACGATTTACTGGTAGCTTTCACAAATAGTTGGTGCCGGGGTACGTGTATCCTGATTTCTGCGATCTTGTCTTTGATCTTGTGTACTACGTTGTCGAGTTTCAGAAACACATCTATTTTAATGATGCGATCGTGAAAAGTATCGAGTTTTTGCATTTTGCGATTGATGTGGTCTACTAGTTTGCTGTCCGCATCAAAGCGTACTGTCTGAATTTTAACGTTCATAATAATCGCATTTTTAACAGTGAAACAATAAATAAAGAGCTTCTATTGCCGTTATGGTTTTTTGTTCAGGATATTGCTCTTTGTATCCCTATAAAGTTACCACGAATACATTTTTTTTCCAAGCAAACACCATTACTATTTATTGTGTATAGGTAAAAAAATTATGCCTTTGGATGAGCCCTTTTATGTACATTTTTTAGCTTCTCAATAGTATTGTGAGTATACACCTGGGTCGCGGCCAGGCTGCTGTGGCCCAGCAATTCTTTTATGGCGTTGAGGTCGGCCCCATTGTTCGAAAGATGAGTGGCAAAACTATGGCGCAAAACATGGGGGCTTTTTTTATTGAGGGTTTTTACCTCTGCTGTCAAAAATGATTTCACCAAAAGGTATGGGTATTTCGAATACATTTTTTCACCCTTTTCGGTAACCAACAAATTTTCTACCCTGTTTTCGAATCTTTTTTTCTTTTGCTGGATATAATCCTTAATGCTGACAAGTATCCCGGGGCTGACAGGTATGATCCTCTCTTTATTTCCTTTTCCCAGTATCTTGATTTGTTTTTTATGAAAATCGATCTGACTCTCTTTCAAATTAACCAGTTCGCTTAATCGCGTGCCAGTGTTGTAAAAAAGACTGACCAGCATCTTCGTATTAAGGCTCTTCCAGTCTTCTGTATTTTCAAGAGATTGCAACAATTTATTCGCGTCTTCCGTCTTAATGAAATCGGGAAGCCGTTTAGCGATCTTCGGTGTTACGATCTTGTTCATGGGAGTTTGATCCAATTCTTCCATTTTCATTAAATACTTGAAAAAAGACTTGAGCGACGATATTTTTCGGTTGATTGTCTTGGAAGCAATGTCTTTTTCCTTCAGGCTGGCTAGCCAGCTCCTTACCTCGTTGTGATTAATCTCCTTCACTGGCACCATGCCAAACTGCAAGTGCAGGTAGTCGAAAAACTGCGTAAGATCGTCATGATAGGAGCGAACAGTATGAGCGGAGTACCTCTTTTGAAATTTCAGGTAATCTACAAAAGCCTGAACGGCTGATTGATTTGACAGGGGCATAGTTTGAACCCAGGGTTACGTATGACAAAAAAAGATAGCTGCAAAGCTATTGAACTTTGCAGCTATCTCTGAATATATTAGTAAAATCAGGCTTCGATTTTGCCGCTGGCAATCTTCTGTTTGTAAACTGCCCTCAACACCTGGTTGCGGCGCCTCACAGAAGGTTTTATATAGCTCTGGCGTTCCCGTAACTGGAGCAGGACTTTCGATTTCTCGAATTTCTTTTTGTACTTCTTAAGCGCTTTGTCTATGTTTTCGCAGTCTTTAGAATCGATAATCAGCATAAATTTTTATACCTCCTCAGGCATTTTTTAGGGATAGCAAAGATAAGGAGTTAATATCGAAATCCGAAAACTGTGAGCCAGAAAAGGG
>DASXOT010000450.1:0-3155 GCA_036494065.1 Chitinophagaceae bacterium | reverse complement strand
TGCCCATTGTATTTCTTTTTAAACCTTTTAATCCGGTCCTGGTATACCTGTAAGATTCATAATCGAAGGTCATGAACTCCACAAAGTCATGATAGAAGTCTACATCAAAAGATTTGAAGGTTATTTTTCTTCCCCTGAATTTTTCAAAAGCCTGCAGGTATCGTTTTACTTCCATATAAATGTGGACGGTGGAAGCAGCAATTCTTCTCTTTTTTGATTCAATATAATCATCGAATTGAACATAGACATCAAGGTTACCAGTAAAATCTTTTCGCTGCTCCAGGGTTGATACATCAATGTCCGGGGTAAAAGTTTTTTTAAGAAATAAGAGTGGATTCTCCCTTGTATTTTTCAAACAGTAGATGATGATGTCTTCTGCAATTCGAATCGTCTTTTGTAACTGTTCATTGAGTTCATCGGCATAACCAAATTCCGCAGGTAAATCGTTGTGGATTTTTCGCAGTTTCCGATTCCAGCATTGCGGAGGGATTGCAATTTTTGTATCTACTAATACTCGCTGATTGTTGCCGCGGCAGTATTGAAGATATACTATACTGGTTCCATCCTTTCTTTTCCAGTCTTTCTTGCAGACCGGTTTGAGTGCATATATCATAACTTGACGTTTTTACTCTATCAATCCCACTATGTCGGGCCTATCAAGTCATGTGAAGATAAAATGCAGTGTAAGTGAACAATCATTCAATTACTTAGAAATTAATTCGTGATGTAAGGATGTGTAAAATGATGGTAAGTTGAAAAAACAGGGCAGCCCGCCGTCCGGTCCGCAGATGGCTCTAAGTTTTTTACGATATCTAATTGCGCATTCGGTTTGATGGGAATTCTTAAAATGATTGACTCGAAATCAAAAGGTAAATCACCTGAACTCTGGAAAGGACCTTCTCTTTGATGGGCTGGAATAATTTTTCTTTCTTTCTTAATTTCTACGGATTCAGTTTTTTCTAGACTAATCTCAATCGGCGTGAAGTGATTGTTAGTATAATAATTGGACAGATCGTCAATTGTTGTACCTAAAATAAAATTGTCGGGTTCTGAGGCAATTTACTTATTTATAGCATTAGCAATTTGTTGATACTTATAATGTACACAGAAATCCTTTGCATAATTTAATAGAGATTTAGAAACACTAGAAGAATACTGCTAATATCGCCTTTTCATTCTTTACTCTATTTTCTGCCTGTATTGATTTTTTCATTATCAGGGATTATTTTTAAATAACCTTCTTTATAAGTCAGGAATGCATCGCAAGCTGCCAAATATTTTTCCATAGCATCCATGTTTTCGTCGTGTACGTGACTACTAAATTCCCAGGCACGGAGCATCATTCTTATATAAGCGTCAGCGTCCCTTTGCTTAGTCAGCTTTTTCAGAGCACCCATATAATCTTCGCGGTACACTGTGGCTATAATGATCTTCGATAAGCCCTTCGAACTTAGTTCTGCATTCATCATCACTCGGGCTATTCTTCCGTTTCCATCCAGGAAAGGATGCACTTCACTTACCATAAACATCATATATGCAGCTTTTGCAAATGGATGTTGCAACAGGCTATACCAATCAAATCCTTTTTTGAGTGTGCCAGGCACTAGCTCCATGTCCACGAACTCAGTAGTGCCAGCCTTGTTGTTTTTATCCTTGAACTCACCGGGATTTTTTGTTTTTCTTGCACTTAACAGTATCGCATGCCGTTCTCGTAACAACTTCAATAAATGATCGGGAGAATTAGGCAAAACAGACATTTCCCTTCTATTAGAAACAATTTGGTAAGTGCCCAGGACGTCGTGAGAATCCTCGTCCCTTGCGGGCAATGGGGTTGCTGTAGTAATGATTTGCCTGGCTTCATCAATGGTAAATTCAGTGCCTTCTATGTAATTGGAAAAATAGCTTTCAAAAAAAGCGAAATTTTGGTATGACTGAATACTTTTGTTTTGATCCGGATAATCCGGATAATCGCTTTTTACCAGTTCTTCATACACCGACTCAAACAGTTGAATTCTGTCGGGATCAACCGGCTCACCGAGTACTCTTGCCCTTGCAATTGGACTGACCAGGTTTTTGGACAATCCTGTTCCGAGCAAATCAGTGATCAATTGATTAAGTTCACTAAATTCTTTTTCCATACCCAGTTGTGGCGCAATCGTCTTTGCTCTGTCGCGGACCTGATTGAGGGCATCTTCTCCCTTTACACGTAGATAAGCTTCTATTTTTTCCTCAAGTTGTTCACGGCTTAGTGTTTTGGATTCTTCACCGGTTTCTTTTGCTCGTTGGAGATTTTCCAGGTAAGCACGTGCAAGTCCGGACGCTTTCAGATTGCCGAAGAACAAAGTATCGTCTTCTAATGGATCCGGGCCTTTGGAGAAATGTAGAATCAATCCGGGCAACTTGATGAGACCCTTATAGTTCCTGGTAAGATAAAGATGTCCGTTGGGAGTAGGCATACGCTCAAGGGCGCTTCTATGGCTTAGAAAAGCTTCGGGAAAAAGTTCAGAGACCAGCCGATACCAATTGCGTCGTACAACTTTCTCAGGGGCCTCTTCCATGTTTGAAGTATAAACTCTTGGAGCTATTTTGCGTGTCAATCCCTGTTTTTTGAGCTTTCCTAATTCCTTGGACTTTTCTTTGGTGGCGATAATGATTTCCTGGAGTCTATTCATGGCAATATTTTCTCCCTAATTGAGTTTAATTTATCTAAATTGTAAACATTTTACTCCATAAATGATATAATTGTAAATATTTTCATCCAAATATATATAAAATAGTCCAAAAAATGCGAAAACTGGTAATAATTTGCGCCTAAAATGGAAATTTTTCACCCAATCATTTAAATCCGAAGTTCTCTAAAGATCCAGAGTTCATGTCATAAAATAAGGACAATCCGAGTCGCCCTTTGTTCCGAGCCGGGGAGACAAGCCATGCTGGGAACAACAATAAAACATACGAGGGGCCATGGAAAATAAGGGTTGAACTGAATGAATCTTACTTTTAACCACGATCCTTATGACACAAGTCAAGTGCTTCTTATCTTAGTTTTGCTTGTTAGTAAAAATGATGGTGCAAAACTAGAGATATTTAAATCACTCTTTAAAGGCAGGAACGATGTCTTTGCCATTCGTTGGGAACGTGATGGTAAAAGCGGT
>DASXOT010000449.1:0-6988 GCA_036494065.1 Chitinophagaceae bacterium | reverse complement strand
CTCTGATCAATGACAATTACAATTGACAAATTAAAAGTTCGGTTGGAGTGCATGCTGGGAATAAAAATCCAGTACATGCTTTACTACTTCTTCTGCAGTATTTGCCAATTTTACCAGATCGAAATCTTTGGAAGAGATATTGAATTCCTTTTCCATCATCGTTTCTTTTACCCATTTTAACATGCCGCTCCAGAATTCATTGCCCACTAATATCAATGGCACCTGTAGCATTTTGCCCGTTTGAATAAGTGTAAGCACTTCAAAAAATTCATCCATTGTTCCAAAACCTCCAGGCATCATTATAAATGCCTGTGAATATTTTACGAACATTACTTTGCGCACAAAAAAGTAATCAAAATTCAAATTGTGGTCCTTATCAACAAAGCCATTGGACCCCTGTTCGAAGGGCAGTTCGATGTTTAATCCAACCGATTTACCACCGCCTGCCTGAGCTCCTTTATTGGAGGCTTCCATGATGCCCGGGCCTCCACCACTAATGATCCCAAAACCTTCTTCGGCCAGCCGTTTACCGATTTCAACGGCCAGTTCATAATAGCGATTACCCGGTCGCACTCTTGCCGAGCCGAATATGCAGCAGCAAGGACCAATCTTAGCGAGCGCTTCAAAGCCATCGACAAATTCAGCCATGATCTTAAAAATCTGCCAGCTGGAATGGGCTTTTGATTCCGTCCAGTTGCGCTGATGTGATTTTCTTATATGTTCATTCCAGGTTTTTTCCACGTCAAAAATTTAGAAACACAAAGATGATAATTAAGCCAGAATAGTACAAACGAAGCTACCTGTCAGATATTGCTGACCTCTTTTTTTGAAATCAGCAATAGGCCAATGAAGGTCAGGAGACCATTGTAGATCAACAATTCGAGGCCAATTTCGAAAGAGCCAAAAATCTGTTTCTGATATTTATCAATGATATAGCAAATTACCGGCGCAATAATACAAACAAGAGGTACGAGGTTATTTTTGACTTTCCTTTTGGTAATAATGCCGAATGCAAATAATCCCAGCAATGGACCGTAAGTATACGCAGCTACCTTTAATATAACGCCAATCATGCTTTTATTGTCAACCCATTTATAGATCATTACAAAACAAAGGAAAATAAACGCCACGGCTAAATGCACTCTTTGTCTTGTTCTTTTCTTCATGGCATCCGCTATATCATCTCTTCTCTGGATGCCCAAAATGTCTATGCAAAATGAAGCGGTCAGCGCGGTAATGGCTCCATCGGCGCTGGGAAACAAAGCGGATATCAACGCAATGATAAAAATGATAGATACGATCTGCGGCATATAGTGAAGGGCAAGCGTTGGGAATAATTGATCGCCGGTATCCGTTACATTTCTTTTTGTCGCATACAGGTACAACAAACCTCCCAGGAAAAGGAATAATGAAATTACTACCAGCAAAATAAAACCCAGGGTGACCACATTTTTCTTAGAACCGCTAAGTGTTCTGATGGAGATATTTTTCTGCATCATTTCCTGGTCCATGCCTGTCATTGTAATGGTGATAAAAATACCCGCGAGGATTTGTTTCAGAAAAAACAATTTACTGTTTGGATCAGTAAAGAATATTTTTGAATATCCTTTTTCATTCATAGCCCGCAGGCTTTCCCCTAATCCCAGGTGCAGATTATTTAAAATATAAATCGTACAAATAATCAGGCCCAGCAACATGCAACTGGTCTGTAGCGTATCTGTCCAAACGATGGTTTTGACACCTCCCCTATAGGTATATAACAATATCATTAAAAGAATAGTCAGTGTAGTTAGCCAAAAGGGGATCTGGAAATTTTTCAGAATGGCTTCCTGCAGGATATTTATTACCAGGTAAAGTCTTGCCGTAGCGCCCAGCGTTCTTGATAATATAAAAAATGATGCCCCTGTTTTGTAAGAGATCAATCCAAAACGATCGTTGAGATAATTGTAGATGGAAGTTACATGAAGCCGGTAGTACAATGGCAATAATACATAGGCCACCAGTATATAGCCGATCAAATAGCCAAACGTGATCTGCAAATAAGAGAAGGAGGGATTGTCTGTTGTGATCTTACCAACAGCACCGGGTACTGAAACAAATGTTACGCCTGAAAGCGAAGTACCGATCATACCAAATGCTACCAACATCCAGTTAGAATTACGGTTACCAATAAAAAAAGATTCATTATTTGCATTGCGGGAAGTGTACCAGGCAACAATGAGCAATAAAATAAAATAACCGATAACAAATGCAAACAATAAACCGGGCGACATAGATCAATTTTTGATGAATAGCAAGGATGAAATTTTTGTTATTATATGCAAATATGAAACAATGAATTTTGAAGATAAAGAAATTTGTTTTCCTTTTAGTGAGTAATATTGCGACTCATGTCAATTAATTCAATGGCGGTTTTTTGCGGATCAAAGAATGGTTCCGACGAGTTGTATGTGATGCATGCACAGCAATTGGGTAAGCTGATGGCCGCCCACAACATTAACATGATTTATGGAGGTGGAAGCACGGGGCTAATGGGAGTTGTCGCCGATGCAGTGATGGACAATCGCGGAAGAGTTACGGGCATCATCCCCCATCTGCTTGTTGAATGGGAACATCAACATCACAACATTACTGAACTAATCATAGCAGATGACATGCATGAGCGAAAGAAAAAAATTTATGAACTCTGCGATGCGGCGATCGTGTTGCCGGGTGGGTTTGGAACACTGGACGAATTATTTGAGATGCTGACATGGAACCAACTCGCTATTCACTACAAACAAATCTTTATACTAAACTCGGGTGGCTTTTTTGATCATTTGCTTGCCCACATGAACCGCCTGGAGAAGCAGGGATTTCTTTATGAAACGGCAAAAGAAAGGATCACCGTGTTGAGTGATCCTGTGCATTTATCTGAATATCTTTTATAAACTGCCGTAGTTCCTGGGTCTTCGATGACCATCTCCCTTGTCGTTGTCATAATGATTATACTTTCCCTGGAATAAACCAATGTTTACGCCGGCCCTGATGATGGGAATCAGGTCTGTTCTTATCAATTGTCCCGAGCCATCATATACATTATTTACATAGGGGGAATTTGGATTTTTAAGCACATCGCCCAGCACAGACAGATAGTAAAAAGTATTTGAGCCGGGTCTTCTTCCTTCAGCGATCCCACCGCCAAGTAATAAAGAGTTTGCGTCGGCTGTTGACTTGGTCACATCGCCGAAATCGTCGGTATATTTTACATGAGTAAAATTATGCTCGAATTGCCCCTGCAAAAAAAGAAATCTCACGGGGTATATCCTCGCGAACACGCCGGGGCCAAAGACGTTTTGCCTGAGTTTGTCATCGAACACAATGTAATCGCGGGTGCCCGTATAGGTGTAATTGAACGCAACGCCTGCATCGACCCAATTGGCCAATTTATACCCGAACATAGGACTGATGCCTAAAATAGTTCCGCCTGTATAAAATGATGCAGTAATACTTCCACCGGTAAAAAGATTTTCTTTTTTGAAACCCTTTTTTGATTCGTCCTTGTCATTCTGTGCAAACGCACTCGCAAACGAAATAATTAAAATTGACAATAAAATGATTCGTTTCATATTGTAGGTCATTTAACTTATTAGATCGAAAATTTTGCCAGGGTTTAAAATGTTATTCGGATCAAATATCTTTTTTATTTCCCTCATTAATCTCATTTGGGTTTCATCAAAAACAATACTCAAATATTCTTTTTGAACAAGGCCAATTCCATGTTCCCCGCTGATGGTTCCTCCCAAACGTTTCACCAATTCAAATATTTCGCGAATTCCGTCTTTTAACGATCCGTTCCATTGCTCTTCAGTCAGGCTTCCGCGGATGATATTTACATGGAGGTTACCATCTCCCGCATGACCATAACAAACAGAATGAAATCCATATCTGCTTCCTATTTCCTTTACTCCTTTTAAAAGAACTGCCAGCTGTGCCCTTGGCACGACAGTATCTTCTTCCTTATAGACAGAATGTGATTTAACAGCCTCACTAATTCTTCTTCTCAACTTCCACAACTCATTTTTTTGACTTTCATTATCGGCAAATAAAATATCTGCACTGCCAAACTCACTCACTACCGAAGCGATTCCCTCCATTTCCTGCATCAGCACGTCATTGTTATTTCCGTCCACTTCAATCAGGAGATGAGCCTGTACATCCTCAGGGATCTTTACAGTATCTCCATTAATGAACCTATTACCCCAATCGATTGCATCGCGTTCCATAAATTCCAGTCCGCTAGGTGTATAACCCGCCCTGAAAATAGCTGCCACAGCGGAACACGCACTTTCAGCAGAACGGAAGGGTACCAACATCAGCAGGTCGTATTTGGGAAGTGGGATTAATTTTAAAACTATTTTTGTCACAATTGCCAACGTTCCTTCACTGCCAACCATCAACTGGGTCAGGTTGTATCCTGTCGCGTTTTTTAACACGTTGGCACCTGTCCAGATAATCTCGCCTGTTGGTAATACCAATTCGAGATTCAGTACATAATCTTTGACGACACCATATTTAACTGCTTTCGGTCCGCCGCTATTTTCAGAAATATTTCCACCGATAAAACAGGAACCCTTGCTGGCCGGATCCGGTGGATAAAAAAGATTTCTTTGTTTTACCTCGTTTTGCAATACTTCCGTAATAACACCCGGTTCGGTCGTTACTTGCAAATTTTCTTCGTCGATATGTAAAATGCTGTTAAGTCTTTCTGTAGAAAGAAGCACTCCTCCCAGGTGTGGTAATGCTCCGCCACTGAGGCCTGTTCCCGCTCCCCGGGGCGTAACAGGAATTTTTTGATCGTTACATATCTTCAAAACAGCGCTTATCTCTTGCGTCGTTCGGGGTTTCAAAACCACATCGGGCAAAAAATGCAGATCTTCTGTTTCGTCGAAAGAATAGCGTTCCAAGCTTTCTTCATCAGCTAAAACAAAATTTTCACCAAGGATCTTTTTAAACTCTTCAATGATTTGCCTGGTAATAAAAGACTTTGTGGCTGTTGCCATCATATTTTTATACTTGATGCTGTAAAAATCGAATAAATAGGGAATATGACGAAGCCAAAACTGTTAATAGTTATTTTTAAATTGAGGGCACAGAGATTGCCTGTCCGTATGACCTGAAGTAAAGAATCCATTTTTAATAAGAGAAAATTCAAAGGCACCCCTTGTGTTGTCATAGTTTGCCAAAGTTGATATCGTTGCGTCGTAGGTAAATGTAAACGTATACTCTTTATACACCAGGCCAATCATAGGAATGAATGCGTCCTTAAGACGATAATAGAGGCCGGCGATCAATTCATCCTCGCCATCGCCGGTAAGGTTATAATGAACATTCAACCCTCCTACGATTTCCGATGCTTTTGCCTGTTCTGAATAATAAATGTTGGGGTTAATGATCCATTGATCATCAACTTTAAAACTGCCGTTTAAAAATCCCGTGTACCTGACCGGTACCCGATTATCCGCTGTAGTCGTCTGATCAAAAAAAGATTCGTGCGGACGATTCACATGCATAGCGGAAAATCCGGCATTCACATAAACATTGTTATTGGGGAAATAGGCATAGTTAAGACCCGCCTGCAGGTCAAGATAGTTGATGTTATTTGCGTCGAGAGCAACACCTGTTGGCAAATGACTATCGAAAAATTTTCCATCGTACTGATCCGGAAATTTAAGATTGGTAACATTAATCTGTTTATTTGCCCAGCCAATATTAAATCCTAAACTTAGCAAGCTGCCCGAATTGATCATTTGGTGGTAGGCAACCGAACCATATACTTTTGTCGACGTAAGATTGCCGCTCCCCGCTACATCGTGAAGAATAACGCCACCGAGACCCATCCAGCCGGTTTCGATCTTATTCCTGAAAACCTGCACATCACCAAAAGCACTCATCGTTTTATATGGAACCGACATAATATCGGACCATTGATTGCGATAATTCATTCCTAACCGGTAATCTGCCTCTGGAATAAAACCCGTATTCGCAGGATTTGTAAGCAAAGGAGAATTCATGAACTGTGAAAAATGAAGATCCTGGGCAGATATCGTGAGGCTCCAACAACAAGAGGCGATGGCCACAAAATGTTTTAGTGTCTTCATGTTTTCTTCTCCTTCTTTCTCAATTATCTTATTAAAGTTATATCACCTTTTTTAGTGACCTTTTTGCCATCGAAAAATTCCACTTCCAATGTATAGGCATACACATCCATTGGCTGCACCACGCCTTTAAACTTTCCATCCCAGCCAACATCCTTATCATTTGTTTCAAAAACTTTCTGACCCCAGCGATTCCATATAATGAATTGCATTTTTGTAATTCCAAATCCTTTTGCAAAAACTTTACTATTGATATCACCGCTCAAAGGCGTAAATGCATTGGGCACATCGATAGCGTCGGTTACAAGAGTGTTTACCGGCTGACAAACCGTGTCTGCACAACCAGACGCATTGATGGCCGTGAGGCATACATTGAACGTGCCGGTGGAATTGAACTGATGTGAAATATTGAGTCTCGTTGTCGTTTGCAGGCTATCGCCGTCGCCGAATTGCCAAACAAACTGCACGGCATCATTTGAAGAAAGATTTGTAAATATGTTGGGCGTGTTTTCAACCGGCGTTGTAGGCGTATAGCTAAAATTTGCCGTGGGAAGTGCGGATACAACAATTGATTGACGAGTTGTATCTGTAAGATTGCAGGTACCCGGATCATTTGCAACCAAAGTAATAGTATAAGTTCCGGGCGAATTATATAAATGAGTAGGATTAATATCAGTTGAAGTACCCCCATCACCAAAATCCCATTGAAAACTTTGGCCTGCAAGAGAAGTATTAGTGAATTCGGCCGTGTATGGAGCGCATCCGGTCGGCGGCGTTTCGAATTGCGCTTTTACTAATGCGGCTACTCTCACCTGTATCGTTAATGAATCAGGAGCATTGCAATAGGACGT
>DASXOT010000448.1:0-1604 GCA_036494065.1 Chitinophagaceae bacterium | reverse complement strand
CGTTTCATACGATCCCTGCTTCACATCACACTTCCCTTTGAAATGCACCAGGTACGCACATTGTTCTGCCTGTTCCTCAGTATGACCGCACACTTCAACCAGCGTTGCGATAACCCAGTCAAATGTATTCACGTCATCATTCCACACTACCAGGCTGCATGGCTCTTCGGTTGAAGTAAGGACATCTATCACTTCCGAGGTTATATTTTTCGTGTCGTTTGATAACTTCGCCATTACTGTAAAATTAGAAATTTTTATGTCCCGATACAATAAGGAATCCCAAAACTCTTGCCATTTTGGGTAAGGCACTGATTTAGAAAAAATTTGAATCACCTGGGGCAACCTTGTGCGGATAAAAAAAGGCCTCAGCGGCGGGATAAAATTTCCCAAGTATTAAATCTGAAGGATTAGAAGAGGCAGCCATAAATAACGCAGAGGTGAAAAGCAATCCAAAATATTACGAGCAGAAGAGAATGCACAAGCCAGAATAAGAACAGCACAAGGAGAAGCAGAAATTATTCAAATGGTTACCCAGGCAATTGTTTCAACGAAAAGTGACCCTTTCGCCGTTGCTGGTCTTCAATCGGCGGTATGTTTCCACTAACAGACACCCACACCAGCTGCCTAACAGTGAAAATTACATTTTACGCCTTTGTCGCTGTTCGATGTGTAGTGCCCTCCACCGTAAGCCATCACCCCAATAACGCGAAGTCAGTTCACAGCGAGACCAATCGTAAAAGAAAATATAAAAAAAACATAAGCACCAAAGAGATTGCATTCTTTTATAAAGATGATATAATCTATATTACCCTTCCACAAATAGAAATTTAAACAACAAAGCCCTATCACGGATTTTTGTCTTATTGCGTCAGCTTCTGCTTCATCTGCTGTCGGCAGTCTCCCGACTCCCGACCAAACCAACAAATAACGGAAGATATTCGTTTTTTCATCGTAACCCCTCGGTTAAGTGCATCTTGGCGCCAGAGAGGTTACAAATCAAAAGGAAATTGAAAGAACTAAAAATGGCTTAGATTAGCAGGATCGATGCTCTACAATTAAGGCTCTCTTTGATAATCGCAAGAGATTTAGAAGATAACGGATTTTTCCTACATGGCACTACTCTTAGGTTTATGGACAACGAAAAAGTAGTAAGAGATGAAGCAGATTATTCCTTTACCACAAAAATTAGTGGTAAAATAGATCATAACGCTATTGATAAATTCCATCAGTTGAAAGAACGACTGATTGACTTTTATTCAAATGACTTGAAGGCGATCTTTCCTGATCAGATTAAAATAAAACTTGACGAGCAACTCTGAGTTCATTGTAAACAGTCACATAACGGGGTATTAAACCCATTTAAAGTAAAAACCGACTTCAATGACGATGAAACTGTCCGACTTTTTAAAAGATATTTTTAAAGCCGACAAGACAGTTGGGGTTTCGAAATTCAGGATTTATCTATTGAGGCTTATTTATGTTGTCACTTTTGTTTTTTTAGGTATTATGGATGCCTGGAAGCAAATTTTTTCACATCAAGATGAATGGGATACTTTTCAAGGTGTGGCTTATAGTTTTTGGGCAGCTTACTCAACTTTGATGCT
>DASXOT010000447.1:0-3326 GCA_036494065.1 Chitinophagaceae bacterium | reverse complement strand
GTATTCTTTCTATTTGCTGGATCAGCTCCTGTATTCCTTGGGTTGTATAAAGGGACTGGAAATTGAGGATGTGCCCAAGTATATTCTTTTCCCTGCGGAGCCATTGATAAAAAGAATCAGGACTATCAAAAGTATCCAGGCCAATTTCAATCATTTGCTGCACATGTAAAAGCCTGTCGGCGTAAATACCTTCAAATGGGATCTCATCTTTAGAATAACGCTGAATGGTTCTTAAGGAAAGGCTAAGAATATGGGCCCATTCATCCTGGGTGAATGGCATGCTAGCTGATATTTTTTTGAAACTCCAAAAACTGATATGAGGCGATGTTTGTATTTTTTTTGCGCCCTTGTGCACGCTGGCTGCCTCTTCTGGTTTTGTAATCTTTTGATTTGGCCGATATCTTTTGGGTTTTTTGGCCATTGTGTGTCATTTGTCACCAAAATTACGACAATTGTCGGAGCTAAGAAATTATTTTTTACTGTTCAAACCAGCAGAAACTTCCCCCCACCCACTGCCGGTCTTTGTTATAACGTACGCCAATCATTTTCCCTTTGCTTAACCTCGAAAGGTTGTTGGTGGGGACTGGTCTCGCTTCGCCATCTTTCCAAAAGTAAAATATTCGTATTTCCGTTTTTGCTGGCTCATCGGGTGTCTCAATTGCCTCAGCATATTTTACTTTTCTTTGAAGGATCCAGTTTTCGGGGTCTTTTATTTTTTGAATATCTGCGATCGTGAGATCGATGATCACTCCTTGTCCCGCGAAAGAAAATAATGGCTTTAGTACATAGTTTTCCAGGTCAGCAGGCAGTTGTTTCACATCTTTCAAAAAGAATGTTTCAGGAACATAAGGATGATGGATAAGAGGTAACGTGTACTTGCTTATCCGGTAAAACCAATTGGGGTGAGGAACCCATTCCACATCCAACTCCTGGAAAAGAATTTTCCCTTTTTCCCGTACATCTTCCGCCTGTTGTTGCAGGTCATCAAAGATCACGCGGTTGTAAATTCTTTTAACTTCCGTTTTTCTGCCGTTGTTGAGGTAAAATAGTTTTTTCCCTTCTTTAATTAAATCTGTAAGACAAACCATTTTTATTCCCAGGTAGTCTTCAGTTGCAAAAAAATCAACCCGTGTTTTTTGCTTTTTGGGAAATATCTCGAGCAAGATTACATTCTCGGGGTTGTGATCTCCCACAACAATTTCTCTGAATAATTTTAAATAAGTCTCTTTAGTATATCCATGCAAATAACAATCGAGATATTCAGGTACAGGGAAATGTTTTCGTGAAACCTCCGGGATTAATATCTCAAATGCAAAGAGGGTAGGGAAGCCCTGCATTTCTATGAGTTGTGGCTCGTATTCATTTTTCTCATTGATACAGACACCAAAATCAAAAGCTATGAAATGTGAGTGATCGTTTTCATTTGGTACATTCAAATCAGCCGGAACTGCATCTTTGGTAAATTCTTTGAACTGTGGGTCCGTGATAACATCGATGATCTTTTCGCAAGTGTCCAGCATTTTCTTTTTGAACTCCTGGTCAATAAATACGGGGGTTTCCGCCACCCGAAAGTCTAATTGTCCCGGGTATACATTACTTAGCTCATGTAAAAATGCTTCATATTTTTCTTTCGTAAAACTTTCGTTAAACGCTTTCCTTAAAGCCGGTATCATGGTCTTTATTTGTGGGGAAAGTTAAGAAGAAAAGCTTCTGGGAAATAAAAGTTTTAACAGTGTTCTTCCTGCTTTGCTGCATGATCGCCGGTTCTGTTTTGGATGATCATTTTTGTTTGAGAAGCTGTCGTTTGATGGCTTCGTAGTCCTCCTTTACTTCCATTCCAGGTGTTTCTTGCTGATCGGTTTTGTACTTGAGGTAGGTTTTTCCTCTTAAAACATAAATTCTTTCAATGATACTTGCATTAATTAGTTCTTTTCTTCCGTCTTTGGAAGTAACCTCAATGAATTGCATAAAATATTTTTTTAGGTGAAGATGGATTTTACCAGCCTAAGTTAATGAATCTGGCTAATCGTAAAATGAAGAACCCGTAAGTTTGAGGAGGCAAAAAATATTATTTGCCCAATAAAATCATCAACAGGAAACCAGGAAAGTACTTACACCAGTTCCCCGTAGAGCTGTTCAATAGCCTGGCTCAGAAAATTTGGTAACACATGCGAATAAGTCCATAAAATCTTGCCGGGATCGTCGAGATATTTAACCATGTTTTCCCATTTTTCCTCTCCATGACTTTCAATTACTGTTGCCTTTTTGTCCTCTCGATTCAAATACATAGTCATTCCCGATGCGTCGGCTTCAGGATGAAATTGGGTGCCGATCATATATTCATTGTAACGTATAGCCATGATTGCACGCTCGTAGGGAACATGCGGGCGATCTTTCTCAATACACAGAATTCTTGCGCCCATTTTCTCAAAAACGGAATGGTTCGGCTGAATGACCTGATAGTCGCGACTATCGACCGCATAAAAAGGATCGCCAAGGCCCGCAAAAACAGGCTCGTCAAAACCATCCGCCAGTTTATGTATTGGAAAAATGCCAAACGCAGTCGATTTACGTTTCGTGATAATACCCACGTTATAATATCGCGCAGACAATTGAAACGAATGACATATAAAAAAAACAAATTTCTTTTGCTGGTTGCCAGGATTTGAATTCCATCTTTCCACTTCATTTAGCCAACCAAAATAATTTTTTTCCCAATCACTGTAACGGCTTTCCAGCGGACTGCCAGGCCCTCCGCTAGAAATAAAAACGTCAAAACTCATGTCGGGCACTTCGTTCTTCAATCTAACATCAAACTCTTTCCAGCTAACATCGGTATTATTGTCCTCACCAAACTCTGTTAAGATCGTTCTCAGGCAACGCATACCCTGGTTAGGTTCGCCTTCATAGAGGTCAAGAATTGCAACTTTTAATTTCTTAGCGGCTTCCATAGCGACAAACATAATGTTTTTTGATCCACAAATTTAATAAGCGATTGGCGAATTTTTCAACAGTTGTGGAATATTTGGAAGAATTTAAAATGATTATTTCTCTACTTGAACTCTCCGTTTATGCTCAATTTCAGAATTCCCGGTCAATCTTTTCCCAATTCTAGTCGGCCTTAACTCTCCTGAAGAAATATACTTTCAGCAAATCACCTGTAACCACATAAAGCGTTAGAATTATCGCGATTGCCAGCAATTGTTTTGCCTGGGGAAATTTAAAACTCAAAAAGGGGGCAATAGGCGGGAGGGTGATCACTATAGTTGCAATTACGGCAATGACGGAAATTAGGATCAATAAATTTCCGGGCTTGCTTTTTACGA
>DASXOT010000446.1:0-6535 GCA_036494065.1 Chitinophagaceae bacterium | reverse complement strand
TCAACGTATCGGTGCATATTTCACTATTGCAACGAAAAGGAAATACAACCAAAGATTTTGATGTAAGCCACTCCTTCGATTTTTCGGCCAGTTTAACTTTGCAGACAGCCGAATCCCAATTGACCGATCAGATCATTAGGGATATGACGGATGAAATATTCAACCAGGTTTTTTCCAATTGGTAATCGTATTTTGCAGACATGAATACGGAGACACTTGTACGATCAATATTTCAAAAAGAATCATTGAATGATTGCAGTGTCGGGGAATTGCAAAATATGGCAAAGCAATACCCTTATTTCACGCCTGTTCAACTTTTACTGGCCGAAAAAATAAGGGCAGATGAACAATCCTACAAGGATCAGTTACAAAAGCTTTCTCTCCATTTCAGCAATCCCTTGTGGCTTGATTTTTTATTGAATGGATATAAGACGGACCCGGCAGGAAATGTGACAAATGAAGCCGTGCCGGAAATAATTGAACCCGTGCAAAAGATCGAGGAACCAATTGGGCCTGATCTTGAAAACTTTATAAAAGGGGAATCAGAAATAACCGAATCAATCAGGGAAGAGGTCACGCAATCTAATCTTGAAATCCCAATACCCCATCCCGAGCAGTTGGATGAACCGGCTGCTGATTCGATCGAAAACCCAGGTGAAGAACCCATGACTTCAATCACTGGCCCAGTCCATGAAAATGACGCCGAGATAAATAAACATGATACGGTTGTTTCCGCCGAAGAACACGTTGTGCCAGAACAACAAACTCATACTGAAGAAATGCCCACGGAAGAAAACCCCGAAAAAGAACCTGGAAGTTCTGACCAACACGTGCTCGAGGAAAAAATTGACATCGGGCATCCATTGTTTGTAGCACAACAAGAACCGTCAAAAACAGACATTACATTTCAGCCTTATTATACCGTCGACTATTTCGCTTCGCAGGGCATTCGATTTATTCCTGAGGAAAGACCCACAGACCGTTTTGCTAAACAGTTGAAAAGTTTTACAGAATGGCTAAGAGACATGAAAAAATTGCCACAGGCTGAAATAGTAAAACTTTCAGATCATCAAACAGAAGAGAAGGTGCAAGAGCTGGCGGATCACTCAATCAGTGAAAAAGAAGTTGTAACGGAAGCTATGGCAGAGGTCTGGGCAAAACAGGGAAATAAAGAAAAAGCCATTGACACTTACAATAAATTAAGTTTGCTTAATCCCGACAAATGGGCTTACTTTGCATCCCTTGCAGAACAAGTAAAAAACAGTTGATATGATTTTTGTATTCCTGTTGTTGATCATTATTGCCTCAGTTATTCTTGGCTTCATTGTGCTCGTTCAGAACCCGAAAGGTGGTGGCCTCACAGGAAGCATTGCTGGTTTTAGCACGCAATTTATGGGCGTAAAGCAAACTACCGATGTGCTGGAAAAAGGCACTTGGCTTTTCGCCGGTATAATAGGCTTGCTTTGCCTTATTTCAAGTTTCTTTATTCCCAACTCAGGCACAAGTCAGAATCCGCAAACATCGGGACAATCCCAATCACAAAGACCAGCGAGATAAGCGTAATCCCCCTAATCTTCAAATTTTTAAAAAGATTATTAGCATACTCTGTCAATAGGCAGGGTTTTTTATTATTTTTCAGTCGTGGAATTGTGGCGGTAATGACAAATGGGTTGATCGCTAATTTTATTCACTTACCCGCATCACTCAATTGCTAATTTGATTCTATGAAAAAAACTATTCGGCTCATTGTCCTGGTCCTTGTTATTTTTATCTTGTTCGCAGCCTGGAAAATTTTTGGCCCGCGGGTCGCACAACCGGAAGCGAAATTTCTCTATATAAAAACTGGCTGGGTTTATCATGATGTAGTTGCGGAACTGGAAAATAAAAAGATCATCAGTAATACAACCTGGTTCAATCTTGTCGCCCGGGCATTAAAATATAACATCGTCAAACCCGGAAAGTATGAGATCAAAAAAGGCATGAATCTTCTCGGCCTTGTACGCATGCTGAAAAATGGCAAACAAACGCCGGTAAATCTTGTCATCATAAAATTCAGGACAAAAGAAGAATTTGCTCATCGCATCGGAAGGGAATTTGAAACCGATTCGGTCCAAATGATCAATTTTCTAAACAACAGCGATTCGCTTAAAAATTACGGGCTGGATACCAACACATGGACTTGCGCCATCATTCCCGATACTTACGTTTATTTTTGGAACTCCACACCAACCAAAATCTTCAGTAAACTCTATCTCGTGTCACAAAAATTCTGGACGAAAGATAAAATTGAAAAATTGAAAGATCAGAGTTTGAACCCTAAGCAGGCCTATACGCTTGCCTCCATCATTGAAGAAGAAACAAATTTTCAGCCGGATAAAGGAAACATTGCGAGTGTATACATTAACCGCTTCGACAGGGACATACCCCTGCAGGCTGACCCAACTATAAAATTTGCAATGCGTGATTTTGGATTAAAAAGAATATATGACAAATATCTCGTGATACCCTCGCCATATAATACTTACATCAATAAAGGACTGCCCCCCGGACCCATCTGTACTCCTTCCGTTGAAAGCCTGGATGCCGTTATCAATGCGCCAAAAACAGATTATATTTATTTTGTAGCAGACAGCGATTTTAGCGGGAGGTCGGTTTTCGCATCGAACTATAAGGAGCATATAAAAAATGCAAGACTTTTCGCTGAAGCACAAAACAGGCAAGACTCGCTTCGAAAAGTTCAGGCAAAATGATTTATCGTGGTTCATTTTACGCAAATACGTGACAAATTCAATTCATCTCTACCGGTGAGCTGGATTGTAGCGCGAAGCAAAAAGATACGCTTGCCGGGCTTTCATGGAATCCCTATTTATGATGTGGTTAATTTCTTTTTTAGACAGGTTCGGAAAGTAGGCCTGACTGAAAGAACAGCGGCTATCTCCTTTAATTTGGTAATGGCGATTCCACCGATCATTATCTTTCTATGCACACTCATTCCCTACCTGCCCATTTCAAAAGAGTTTATTCATCAACTATTTGGTTTGATACGGGATGTAGTTCCTGGGGAAAAAAATAATTCGGCCATTATAAAATTCATTAACGACATAATACAGAAACCCAAAAATGGATTATTGTCGTTAGGCTTTATTCTCGCCTTGTTTTACTCATCCAACGCAATGATGGGTATCATGCGCGCTTTCGATAAAAATTATATTGGGTTCAAAAAAAGAGGGAATCTTATCCGGAGGCGGGTAACGGCTCTCCAATTGACCTCTATTCTCTTTGTGCTTATGTTCCTCTCTCTCCTCTTTCTTATTATGCAGAGTTCAGTACTGAAATGGTTCGGCGTAAAGAACATCATGATCCGCGAGGTCATTGGCAATATTCGATGGATAGTCATTGTTCTTCTTTTTCTGTCATCAATTTCATTTATATATCGCCACGCTCCCTTCGTCAACAAAAGATGGAATCTCGTAAGTCCTGGTTCTATCCTCGCCACCACGTTAATGTCGCTTTTCACCATTCTATTTTCCTATTGGGTCAATCATTTTTCAAATTATAACAAGTTGTATGGGTCCATCGGGTCCATACTCATCCTGATGTTATTGATTTATTTCAATTCGCTGGTATTGCTGATCGGCTTTGAATTGAATGTTAGTATAAATTCTTTAAAACACGAAGCGGATGAGAGGGATAAATTAGAAATGAGTGGTAGCAAATCAGCCTGATTTTTGCTGTAAATTGATTGCATAACTCTTTTAGTATGAAAAAGATTTTTTCCGCGAGTTTACCCGTATTTGCTTTGAGCTGGTTCGTATTGAGGCTCCTGATCGATCCTCTTCCAATTGGTTCAGTTCTTCCTGAGACCGATAAGAAATTGAAAGATATTAGTGGGAAGGAAGTCTCATTTAAGGATGAAATGAACAAAAAGGGGCTACTGGTGATGTTCACCTGTAACACCTGTCCTATTGTTAGAGCTTACCAATCACGCACCGTTGAGGTTTGTCAATACGCCGCAAGTAAAGAAATTGGCGTGATTCTTTTGAATTCGAATGAAGGGTCGAGAGACGATGGCGATTCTTATGCGGATATGAAAGATTATGCGAAAAACCAACGATATAAATGGCCTTATGTGATCGACAATAATTCCGAAATGGCCAATTCGTTTGGCGCTTCCCGAACACCGGAATGTTTTCTTTTTAATGCCGATGGCAAACTGGTTTATCGTGGCGCAATTGACAACAACGCGAACGGGCCGGAAGCAGTAACCCGTAAACACCTGGTGATTGCTATGGATGAAATGATAGCCGGTAAGGTGGTATCAGTTAATACCACGAGGTCGGTAGGTTGTACCATTAGAAGGCCAGGTTAATGCTATAAACAGACCGGCCTATTTCTTTTATTAAAGCAGCTTTTCCGGACAATCCTGGCTATCCGCCAGCCAATCGAAATATCAATTTAATTTTTTTGGCCGGTCTTTATGGAAAAAATGGAAACCAGCATCACAAATCTGTTACCACCTTCACAACTTAACTTCTAAAACCGGCTTATGAACCTCTCCTTATTTTTAATTCGCCTGGTTGCGATTATCGTTTTTGCATTTATAAGTTATAGTCTTACAGGAAGCATTGCCGTCAGAAGCACGATGGGCATTATCCTCGCTATCGTGAGCATGGGCGCCACAGTTGCGTTTCTTTATCTTCTGCCCAAGCTATATCAACAATCAAAAGAAAAAGACGCTGGATATTGAAGAGAAGAACAGAAATATTAAATCCAAAATCCTTAGTCCGGCTTCCTTGCCGCCAGCATCACTTGTATTTGTTTTTCAAGTTTATCGCGGGAAAGCTGTTCGTCAAAAAACTTATAATAGCCTGTGGCATTGTTAACAAAAAGGCTTGACGGCATGTTGCCCAGCCAGCTACTGTCAATTTTAGGGCAGAAAGAATCCGCATTGTCTTCATTGAGCCATACCACCGGAGCAGTAATATCATGTTTTTTTACACAATTTGCTATCGTGTCAGGATAGGCGTTTTTTAGGTCAAGGCTTACCAACAATAGATTAACGCCCCGCGGTTGATATTTTCTAGTGAGTTCCTGGAAATACGGTATTTCCTGGAGACAGGGGACACAGAAGCTTGCCCAAAAATTGACAATTAATGGAGTCTTGCTTTGCTTTATGGTCTTCGTAAGATCCGTAATCTTGATCGCCCGGATCGACTGCCCATTACCAATTAAGGTAAAAAAAAACAATGCAACTAGAAAGGCCGCTTTCATATAATTGCAAAATTAGAAAAGAAAGAACTACGATTTGCAGGATTTATAAGGATTATGCGGAATGATCCACTCTGTCTGTAACTATCTTTCCATAGCACTATTGCGATTTTGTCGGGATAAGCCTTGTTAAAGAATGCCGTTCAATCCATAGAAAATTATTCAGGTTTCTTCATTTAAACGCGCACGTGCAGTTTAAAAAGCAATTTTTTTTGTAACCAAATAAACTTATTTTTATTTAACGAACTCGCTCATCCCCATTTGGAGTTTGCCACTACATCACTGTTAGTCTTTGATTTTTTTCCGGCGTACACTATGAACCAGCTTAAATTTATTTAAACCTACTAACTATCATGACCAAGGAAATTTTATTGATTGATGACGATGACGATGAATTTGAAGTTTTTGATGAGGCGCTGCATTCGATCGACAAAGCTATCCACTGCACCCGCGCAAAAGATATGGAGGACGCCCTGGAATTTTTAGGTTCCAGTTCTCCTGCTTACATTTTTATCGATTTCAACATGCCGAAAAAAAATGGCCTTGAATGCCTTTCTGAAATAAAAAAAATCAAGAAGCTCGAGAACACAAAGGTTGTGTTATATTCCAATCATGTCGATGATCAAATGACTCAAAAGGCGCTCGCCCTCGGCGCTTTCCGGTGTCTTAAAAAGCCCAATATGATTAACCTTCTTGCCAGGAGACTCAAAGAAATTTTAACCGCGTGACTCAATTCTTTTGCATGGGGAAATAGCATTTAAACGTGGTACATGCTGGCGTACATCCCGAAGAAATGAAGCCTCCGTGTAAGCCCATAATTTTTTGCAAACTGCCAGGCCAATACCGACTTTTTGTTTTCCTTTTTCTCCAACACGGTAGAATAGCACCCAAATTCAAACTCATATTAAAAGCATCAACATTTTTAATTAGTACAAAGGCTCGCCAGCAACTTCCTGTTAAAAAGCTCCGGCATTCGATTAAATTAAAGGAATCTCAAAAACAGCGGTTGTTCAAGAAATTGATAGTCAATAAAATTATATGTAAAAATTCTTGCTTTTAAGCGGTTAGAGGCGCTAAGATAAGTACGCTTAATTAATAAATATTATTGTGAAAAGTTTTATTCAGAGCTAACAAATCCTCATTGCACATGTGTAGTAAGGTATAGGTTTTGTTGAATTTAATTACCATGAGTGATGATAACCCGAATGAGAGGAGTACGTCGAAGAAATTTCAGATAGTTGTTGGGGAAAAAATTGCTTATGTTGAG